>CAZEBI010000123.1:0-8538 GCA_964510355.1 uncultured Nitrospina sp.
CGCTCTGAGTTGATGAATTTTTTCAGGAAGGGGAACATGGCGCCGCGTTTTTCGATCATTTCTTCGCGGGATTTTTTTACTACCGCTTCATCGATGAGGCGGATGTTGCGCTCGGCGGCGAATTTTTCGATGCCTTTGACCACCATGCCACGGGCAAATGATGGGATGCGGTCCAGTCGGCTTTTGGCTTCGGGTGTCCATTGAGTCTGGAACTCGACTTCCAGCCCGAGTGTATCTTCGATTTTTAAAGTGATGGCTTTGCCGCCGTATTTTCCCGGTTCGTAATCGCAGGAGGGGTCGGTGGCCATATAATTTCCGGTTTCGGCAAAAGCGCGGGCGCGACAGCCGGAACATATGGCGGTGAACTCGCAACTGCCGCAGTTGCCTTCGAGCCCTTTGCGGTCGCGCAACTCGATCATGAGCGGAGCGTTTTCCCACAGGTCTTTGAAGGTTCTGGTTTTGAGGTTGCCGACCGATTCCTCGATGAAGGGGCAGGGGGTCAGGTTGCCTTCCGGTGAAATTCTACTGTAATGGGTAGCCGCCGGACAGCCGCCGGAATAGGTGCGGGTATAAACCGAGTCGGGATCATTTTCATAAACCACCCTTTTATATTGCGGGGCGCATTTGGAGTTGATCATCAACCGGCCTTTGTATTTCATCTGCTGATCGTAAAGCAGTTTCAAAGCTTCTTCATAAGCCGCATTGGAAATGTCTGTGTTGCCTTGCCCACGCCCTGTGCACACCAGGAAATACAGGTTGAAGGCAATGGCACCGATTTTTTCGGTGAACTCGACCACCTCGGGAATTTCTTTGTAGTTCATATCCGAGACCGACATCTGCACAAGAAAATCAACACCCACCTCATTCAAGATATCGAAAGCTTCCATAGAAAGTTCCCAGGCTTTATCGACTCCACGGAACTTGTTATGTTTGTCTGGGTTCATCGAGTCGATGCTGATTCCGACTCCGTGTGCCCCCGCCGCTTTTATTTTTTCTGCATTGACGCGGTTGATCATCGTGCCGTTGGTGCCCAACACAACCATGAATTTGCGGTCGGCGGCGTAACGGATGATTTCGTAGATGTCGGGCCGAAGTAGCGGCTCGCCGCCGGTGAGGATCAAAAAGGCGTTGGGGTTCACCTCCGCGATCTGGTCGATCACTTTAAAACATTCTTCGGTATTGAGTTCGTCGTTTTTGAGTCCGCCACGAAACTCTGCATCGAGATAGCAGTGGTCGCAATTGAGGTTGCACCGCTTGGTGAGGTTCCATGAAATGGAGTAAGCGCGAAAATCCATTTTTTCCGGGCTGATTTCTAAGCTGGGTCCAGTTTCCATGCTAAATTAAAGGCGTTGCCGCCTGTTCCTGATAAAAATTTATGGGATCATTGATAGCTTTTTTCATCATAGAAGGTTTTCTCCAGTGAAACAAATATTTTACCGGTTTTTGCTCCTACTGGCAGGGGTGTGGGTTTCAGCTTGCGCGGTTTCTGAAAAGCTGGAGGTGGGGGAGCACGGCAGAGTTTTTCGTATCACCCATGCCGATTCCTCAGGCCGAATGTTCTCGGAAATCTGGACCGGGCTGAAACTCGAATCTTTGGGTGCACGAAAAATCCCCAGCGAATATTTTGATAAGGTCATGCACAGCAGTGACTCCCGGTTTTCGGCGGTCTCTTTTTCGCGGTTGTTGCAGGAGTTTAAACTCAAGCGCGGTGAGGATGCCGTGCTACTGAATTGTTTTGACGATTACCAGGGGATTTTATCGTTCGATGATATCCGCCGTTATGATCTGCGGCTGGCAACAACGATAAAGCTGGGCTTCTGGAGTTCCAAGCCCGACTGGTTGAACCCGCTTCTTATTGTAGTTCCGGATGGCAAACACCCGCCTTTTCAGGAACGGTTCATGACCGCCAATATTCGCGAACTGAAGTTTGTTCGTCTCAATGACTATTACGCACCGCTGGAAAAAATCGCCAGGCCTTCACCCGAGGCTCGGGAAGGATTGCAGGGTTTTAAAAATAACTGCCTGTTCTGCCATTCTTTAAAAGGGGTGGGGGGTAATAAGGGCACGCGGTTGCTGAAAACGTATGTGTTCTCAGATGACAGGGCGCGAAAAAAGTTTTTGGCGGATTTTAAAAATTTTCATCATAAAGACAATGCCGACAAACAGGATATCGAACAGTTTGTCACCGATGAAAAACTGCAACGCATTATGGATTATTTAAAGAGTATTAAGCTCTAGGGACTTGGATTCCCTTGGATTGGAGAAAGTTCTGAAAGGTCGGGTCGTTCAGGATATGCGGGGAGATGGGCATGTTTGCCGGCAACCCTTCCAGGTTGGGGCCGAACATATTTTTTACGTTATCAGGAAGTGCGATGCCTTTGGATTTGAAGAAGGTGAGAACTCCCGGCTCGAACAGAATATGAGGCGGCAGGTCTTCGATGCGTATTTTAAAATTGGCTATTGGAGCGGGGGGCGGAACGGGTGCTGAACGAAACCGGGGGACTCGTTTTGCTTGACGTTTCACCTTGTTGTTTTTCAGGGACGCGACCTCGACATTGCGTCCTCCTGATAATAACCAGACCCTGCTGGTTGCCAGGTTATCGGTCCAGACTTCTACCCGACTGAACTCTTTTAACAGTTCGCGTATTGCCGCTTCCCAGTTGTTGGCCTGGATGCGTGCGCTAAAAGGGACGGTTTCAAGGGAAGGATCGATGGCAAACAAAATACCGGTCTCTTCCTGAATATTTCTTAAAACGTCGAGTAGGGTCAGATCCTCAAACTGCAGGCTGATTCCTTTAGGCTCGACTTTGGATTTGTAAACGGGGTTGGGCGGGGTAATAGGAGCCGGAGCGGGGGCCACTCTGGGAGCGGGAGTCTGCTCTTGTTTTTTCAAATCGAGAAAGCGCGCATCGGCAGACACCTGCCACAGCACGAAGCCTGCTCCAATAACAATCCCTGTCTGGATAAAACGTTTCACCCCGATCCTCCACTATCGAGAAAATATTCAGGGGGAGTATATCTGGAAAATAAGGTAAATGGAAGTAAGATAAGACCTTTTTGCTCCAAGGAGGAAGGCCGAACCCATTGCGGGGCGCATGTTTCAAACCCTTTGATATTCGCAGAGTTATTTGGGTTGTGTGATTTGCCTGATAATAATAGGTGACCTTTTTGGAAATCAGGGGTTTTTCCTTTTCGAGAAATCCCGGTCATGCTATGGTTGATGCCTCTATTTAACTCGTTTAACTTTTTGTAGGTATTTGAAATGTCTTTACTGGTGACAGCTGTTTTTGCCCTGGGCACAGGGATTGAACTTTATGGCTTAAAATTTGTGAGTGAGAAGATCAGCATTCTCAATACGGTTTCGTTGATCATGCTCACCTTTTTGGTCGGAATTGTTGTCAGCCGCAGTTATGGCAAAGAGGTCTTTGAAAAAATGCAAAGACAACTCAAGTCGCGGGAAGCTCCCGGCGATGAAGTCTTGAACGGTGCCGTGATGGGGGTGGCCAGCATGCTCCTCATCACTCCGGGTGTGGTGACGGATATCATCGCTCTTTTTATCATGTTCCCGGTTTCTCGCGGACTGTTCAAAGGTATAGCCCTGAATATTTCCAAGAACAGAATTCAATCGGGGCAACCGTATTTCTTTTTTAAGGATTAGCCCGTCGATAAAATCAAATCCCCCCAACCCCCTTCGTGGAAGGGGGAGTTTTTAATGGACCCCTCTTTTTAAAGAGGGGCTGGGGTGATTTAAAACCTCTCAGGCAATATGCGATCGTTTTTCTTCCCTCCCCGAAACCTCAGAGATGAACTGCTGGACCTTGACGAAGCGTCTTATGAAGAGGTGCGCGAAAGCCTGCAAGATGTTGCCACGGTCAACCGCTATTTGAGCGGATACCGGGTTTTGCTCCATCATGTGGAACCTTTCCTCAGAGCTCATAAAGTGGATCGTCCGTTTACCGTGCTGGATGCGGCTACGGGTTCTGCCGATCAACCCATAGCTCTTGTCAAGCTGGCACGCCACCTGCGGGTGCCTATCCATATCACTGCTATTGATATCAATGCCAAGATGCTGAAATTGGCCGAGGAGGAGATCGCCTCCTTTCCTGAGATTCGGTTGGTGCAATGCGATATTCTTTCTTTGCCTTTTCGGGTTGACGGTTTTGATCTGGCGGTCAACTCCTTGTCGCTACATCATTTTAGTTGGCCCAAGGCGGTAATGATTTTGCAAGCGATTTATCAGGCCGGGCGGTTGGGCGTGGTGGTCAACGATCTGCATCGCAGCCGCATCGCGCATGCGGTCATATTTTTATTGACGCGAATTTTTACCCGCAACCGTTTGACCCGTTATGATGCGCCTGTTTCGGTGATGAACGCTTTCACGCCGAAAGAGTTTGGGCAACTGGCGCAAGAGGCGGGAATAGACCCTCATGAAATCCACCGCCATTTTCCTTACCGGATTGCTTTGGTGGGGCGTAAGACCCTCAAATGAGTAGCGTCGATGTCATTATCATAGGTGGCGGCCCGGCAGGGTGTGCCATGGCGCTGGATCTCAATCGCCGGGGTTATGCGGTCGCGCTTTGCGATCAGGCAAAATTCCCGCGTGACAAGGTGTGCGGGGAATTTATCAGCCCCGGTGCCGATCCTATTCTTTTCAAACTGGGTGTGCTTAGCTCCATTGAGGCCCTGACTCCCAAAAGGCTTAAAGGGGTGGCGATCTCGTCTTATGAAAGCAGCGAGCTGGAGATCGACTACCCCGCTTTAACACAGACCGGTTTGAGGCCGAGCAGTTTGTCTGTGCCGCGTTACCAACTCGATGCGTTATTTTTAAAACAGGTTCAAAGCGCTGGGGTGAAAGTTTTTGAGCAATATAAGGTGACGGATTTTATTTTCGACAACGGTTGTGTTGTCGGAGTCCAGGGTTGGGATGAAACAAAAACGGCCTTTTCCATGCAGGCTAAGCTGGTGGTGGATGCCGGGGGGCGCAACGCGATAGCGTTGCGGAAATTTGGCTTAAAGCGAGAGTCTAAAAATAATAATAAGATCGCTTTTTCTGCGCATTGGCAAGGTGTGCAGTTGCCGGATGACTATTGTTATATGCATGTCAGTCGGCCGGGTTATACGGGGATTTCTTCGGTCGGAAACGGTCGGGCCAATGTGGTGCTGGTGGTGGAGCGTTCTGCCCTTGATAGTGAGAGAGCCGAAAAGCCAGAAGCGTTTTATCAGCGTGTGTTGATGAGCAATTGTCGCCGCAGTAAAATGTTGCAGGATGCACAGCCAGTGGAAGCTGTGCGCTCGGTGGCGTCTTTGGCATTTGCGGTCAGGCCGGTTCCCTGTGGCGGGTTGGTCCTGGTCGGAGACGCGATGGGGTTTATAGACCCCTTTACCGGAGAAGGTATTTATCTGTCATTAAGAAGTTCACAAATAGCGGGTGAAGTGATTCATGCAGGGTTTCAAAGCATGAATTTTTCCAGGAATTTCCTCGCAGTTTATGACAAGAGGAGGCAGGAAGAGTTTGACGGTAAGTTTTTATTGAGCCGGGTTCTGCAATGGCTGATTTATAACCGATCTTTTTGCAACAGGGTGATGAAAAGCCTGTCCACAAACCGGGTTCTCGCCGAAACTCTGGCAGGTGTGATCGGAGACATCCTGCCTGCCAAAAAAGTGATTGCTATGAAATTTTTATTGCAACTTTTAACCGGGATGGCAAAGGTTTGATTAAGCCGAGATGAGTTGTTGCCTGTCAGCAAAACTGCTGATTTATGCAAACCCGTCCCCCTTGTCAGGAGGAGTTATTAAAGTATTGCGCTTGATGGTGTTGCTAGCTCCAAGGTCAATGCAGTACAGGCCCCGCGCCTAGCGGTCAGTTGCTTTTGAGGATGGATTGGGCGGCATCCAGGCCTTCTTTGGTGTTCTCAATCAGGATTTCGAGTTCTTCGGAGTCGATATTGAGTTTGTCGAGAACACCGTATTCCAGAGATGCTGCGTCTTCGGACACAATGCCGTTGCTGAATTCGTTTTGGTTGGCAAGCAGGTTGGCGGTGGTGAGAAGGTGGGCAATATGTTTTACGTCTGCGTTTTCTCCCGGTGCATCATGGTGGATGCGAATGGCTTCTACCAGGCCCGGTGCAACCGGCCACCATTTTTCGATGAACCGGGCTCCCAGCTCAGCATGGGTGATACCGAAGGTTTCTGCTTCATTTTCTGCAAGAGTGATCTCTGATGATTTTATGGTTCCCAGAAACTCTCTGTATTGATCGGGGATCAGGTGGTCAAAAACAACAATTCCGATATCGTGCATCAAACCAGAAAGATAGGCTAATTCGATTTCTTCGTAGGGTATCTTGACAATATGAGCCAGGGAGCGAGTGAGGTAGGCGACACCGAGTGAGTGGGTCCAGAAATGCAGTTGGTTGAACCCTTTCGGTTTGAAGAGGCCTGGGAGTTTCAGAGTATAGGCCATATCCAGCACCATTTTTATACCCAGTCTCATGACGGCATCATTGAGGTCTTCGGTCTTCTCGCGACCTCCCCCAAACAGGACGCTGTTTGAGAGTTGGATCAGGCGGCCCGACAAAACGGGTTCTGTTTCGATGATGCCGGATATTTCCAGAACATCGCAATCGGGATCATTGACCTTTCTTTCCAGATTCATCAGGATGTCTGGAAGAGGAGGAAGATCGCCCTTTTCCTCAACTAGAGCGATCAGTTTTTCTTTCATAGGTCTGTCTCGCCGTTTTAGGTGGGTGGGTTGGATTTTGTTAGTGAGTGCTTTCTGGATACTGGCTTAAAATTTTCTCCATGCGGTCCTTCAGGCCCAATTTTTTCTTCTGACACTTTTTACTCTCGACTTCTTGTTCGGGAGTGATGAGCTTCATCTTGTTGAACCCTTCAACCTTCTTTTTAAGGGAAGAGTGCTCCTCGTAAAGCTCACAAAATTCTGCGCTTTCCTGTTTGACTTTTTTGAGCAAAGCGGGATTAATGTCCATGCTTTACAACCTCCTGATTAAATATGTTGTGGTTTAATTCTGCTTCCGATTTTCTGACGTAATGAATAGCCAGAGCGTCCAGGTCAAAACAGGGGCTTGCCCGGAATTGATTGAAAACAAGTTGAACTGCGCTGGCGGCAATCGTTTGGTTTTTGACCGGGGCCTGATCGATAAACTTGTCTCCCAATTGAGAGGAAAGAATATCTCCATAGGGTTCCAAACCACTGCCAAAAAATACGGTGGCTTCCTGAGTCAAGTCACACAATTGCTGAGGAGAAACGGCTTGGTCAGGAGTCTCCCTGACTAAACAGCCCTCTTTATATTTAAATCTTGCTGTATAGACCTCTTTTTTTCTGGCATCCAGAATGGGGGAAATCGGGTAGGAAACGGGCTCAACCCTATTCGCAAACGCTTCGAGTGTGTTGACTCCCCAGAAAGGCTTTTCCGTGGCCAGCACCAAACCCTTGATCAGGCTGACCCCAATCCGGAGCCCGGTAAAAGACCCAGGGCCTGTTGTGACGCAAAACCCATCCACCTTATCGAGTCCGCCATCTATTTCCGCCAAAACTTCGTCCATCATAACCAGAAGTTGATCAGAAAATGTTGAAGAACTGACTGATTCGGCAATTATTTGTCCGTCATTTAAAAGAGCCACACTTCCCTCAGGCGTGGATGCATCAAGCCCCAATAATATCATCGTTTTACAATCGGGAAAGGAAGGTGAAATTGCAACGAGAGGAACATAAAACTACTCCTGAAAGCCTTAATGTAAACATAGGGGATAGGTTGGGGAAAGTCAATGGAAAACCGGCTTTTGGGGGCTTCTGGACAGGTGGAAATTTTGCTTTTAAATTCATGCGTTTAAGAATCGGGATGAAATATTAGAGGATGGAACATCTTTAACCTTTTGAAATAAATTACCTTAAAGTGAATCTCTATTTATTGGGCGAGAAAAGAGTTGTTTTGGTGTAATGAATCAGAGATATCCTTAAAAATTCCTGGTATTTTTCCGTTAAAATCACAGGGTAAATCTTACTCATATTAGGCGGAATCAGTATGTTCGCGTTGAAAACGTTAGCTTTATTTGCTTGACAATTGGTGCCTTTGATTTTAAGGTGAATCTCGATTACAGGGTAAATCTTATTTTTTGGTTTATTTTGTGAGAGGTAGAGCACCAAAAAATGAGGCATTGCAGACTTTTTTTGGAGGTAGCTGTATTATGTTCTATGAAGTCAAGATTTTCGATGCCAAAGGAGAGCTGAAAAAAATATTATCCCCAAAGAGGTTGAGCAATCGATTTTGGAGGAGCGGTGAACAGAATTTGATCGACTTTAGTGATAAAGAGAGTCAATCCTCGGATGCGGGAGGCCGGAAAATTTTCAAAGACGAGTATCAACTGGAAGATCGTTGATTATAACTGTTTTAATAGATTTTGATTGCATAAAAAAGGCATGGAACTTTATAAGCTCCATGCCTTTTTTATGTTTTGAGCTTTGGTGGTCTCGTCCATTTATTCTTTTCATCCTATTCTTCTAGAGTCGATTACCCTATA
>CAZEBI010000124.1:0-8448 GCA_964510355.1 uncultured Nitrospina sp.
ATCGCCGCATTGACGTTCGATGTCGTAGTGAAGGCGGTCTTCTTTATGAAAAATATGCGCTATTAAATCTCCAAGATCGACCACCACCCAGATGCCTCCCGAATAACCTTCTACGCCCAAGGGTTTGTTGTGCGCGGCGTAACACGAGTCTACGATAGCATCGGCAATGGACTGGACGTGAACCTTGGAGTTTCCGCTACAAATCAGGAAAAAATCTGTGAGGTCCGAGCGATTTCGCAGGTCCAGAACGAGGATGTCAAAAGCCTTTTTATCTGCGGCAGAATCAACGACTAGCTGGTGAAGAGTGCTTAAATTTTCTTTCATTCAATCCATAATTGGAGGGGGCGAAGCCCCGTATAATCGGTGGCTCATAATATAATGATCGACCGCAGGGGGCAACAAATTTTTAATTTCTTTTCCTTCTCGCACCTGATGGCGGATTTCCCTGGAAGAAATATCCTGGGGTGGAATTTGATACAAGTGCAGGGTTTTCCCGATAACAGGAGTCAAGGTCAGCGGTAGTTTATTGTTATTTTTTTCAAGTAGAGTTTTTTTGAGCCCCAGAGTTTGATTCAGTTTATCAGGAAGCTCTAATATTGTGTCGGGCCGGGTGCCTACCAGCACATGGCAAAGCTTTAAAATATCAGCAAAGTTTTTCCAGGTATCCATCAGCATGAAGGCATCGGCTCCAAGGATCAGAAAAAGCTCCCACTCAGGATGGCTTTCCTGCAATCGCGATAATGTTTCAACCGTATAGGAAACGCCACCCTTTTCAACCTCCAGCAATTCTGTGGAAAACGCGGCTTCCTGTGCAAGAGCCAATTCAAGCATGGCGACCCGGTGCGCACAAGAGGTGGGCCGGTGATGGAGCTTATGCGGAGACTGGTTGACAGGAATAAACAAAACTTTTTGCAAATTAAATAATTGCATTGTTTCACCTGCAAGGCCCAGATGCCCATTATGGACAGGGTCAAACGTCCCTCCCAGCAAACCCACTCGTTTTAATTTGTTATTCATACAAATGACCCCGCTTAAGGGGAGCCTTCAATGGACCCCTCTTTTTAAAGAGGGGCTGGGGTGATTTGAAAACCACTTGCACAATATCCGGGTGATTTAGAAACTCTCGTGCAATATCCGGTCAGTTTATAACTCTCAATATACAGGTCGGGGAAGCAATTGCCTGAAAATCCTCTATTCCTACTCTGACAATTTTGGGTAAAAAACTGACAAAATTCGTCAGTTTTGCTGGGGGTTTTAGGTGGTAAAAATTTTCCGTAAATCTAAAAAACTTGTAACATATTAATAAAAAAGAGGTTATAATGGAAGCATACGATAATTATTTTGAAGGCATGAATTTTGCTCAATATACGGGTGACTGTATACATTGCTTATTCCAAGAGTTCATTTTGTTAACCATAGATGAGGAGAAGAAAATGTTATCCAATTTTAGACGGGTTCAGGGCGAAAAAGGTTTTACTCTTATTGAGTTGTTGATCGTTATCGCCATTATCGGTATTTTGGCGGCCATCGCGATTCCGCAGTTCAGCGCCTACAAGAACAGAGCTTACCAGTCGGACGCAAAAGGCAACCTGCATAATATCTACCTGGCTTGCAAAGCCTATTGGGCAGATAACGCGGGCACGGATGCGTGTACAACGGCCCTCGCTACAGGGACCAATTATGGCTGGGTGAATTCGACAAATGTAACCGTTGCCATTACTACAGGAACGGAATCCGGTTTTGTCGCAACATCCACCCATTCTTCGGATGCCAGCTCGGTGACATACACCATGGACTCCAATGGTAATATTACGTAATCAGCATTATTTTTGTTAACAAGATTTCCCCATTCTCTGCCTGTTGGCGGGGGATGGGGATTTTTCTTGCGATGATTTTGATAATCCTGTTTCATTCAAAGGTCGGAATAATTTAGTCCTCGTCCCTGCTTTTTGCCATAGGGTTTGCTATGGAAAATAACAAGTATCTCAAAGAGCGAGCATAAAATGCCGAATGGTTTTCTGACCCGCTATGGGGCGCTCTTACTGCCTGCCTGTTTTCTTCTGTCCGTTTTCACTCTGTTTTTCTTCCCGGTCCTGTTTGAAGGAAATACCTTCTTTTTTCGCGACATTCACCATTTTGCCTACCCCATGAAACTATACCTTGCCAAGGTATGGGCGCAGGGTGGCTGGCCCTACTGGTATCCCAACCTGTTTCAAGGCATACCTTTGATGTCCCTGATGCATCCGGGGGTGTTTTATCCGCCCTCGATTTTATTTTTATTGAGAGATTTTTCTTTCGCCTTCAACGCTTATTTCCTGTTTCACCATTTAGTGCTGATGGGCTCGGTCTATGCCCTGTGTCGGTATTGGGGTCGGTCGGTTCCGGCATCCCTTTGTGCCGCATTGACCGCTTTGCTGGGCGGGTATTTTTTATCGCTGTCAGCGGTTTACAATCAGTTTCAGTCGGCCATCTGGTTGCCGCTGATTCTTTTGTTGTGGCAAAAATTTTTGGTGAGCGGCAGACCGCAATATTTTTGCGGGGCAGTGGTTTTTCTGGTTTTCCAGGTTTTAGGCGGTGGCCCGGAGAATGCGATTTTTTCTGTCGCGCTGGTTTATGCGCATTCGCTTTATCTGGGTGAAAACGATGCAAGATTAAAGAAGTTCAAGCACAAAACCCTGGCCATGTTCGCACTGGCGGGGGCGGCATTGGCTCTTTCTGCGGTGCAATGTCTGCCTACCTACTACCTGCTAAAAGAAACCGGGCGCGGCGGCGGTCTTTCCTTTGATGCAAGCACCGTCTGGTCGCTGGAACCTAAGGCTTTGCTCAACCTGTTTCTGCCCGAGAATTTCGCATATTTTCTCGCACAAGATGGCGGCAATATGAGCTATTTTGTGCACAGTTTTTATATGGGCATTGTGCCGCTGTTTGTTTTGTTCGGTTGTCTGCTCATTGGCAAAGAGCAAAGAGCCATCCGCTTCTGGCTGATGGTCTTTGCCGTGGGAGTGTTTTTTGCTCTGGGGGAATTTAACCCGCTGTACTTCCTGTTTCATAAATGGGTGCCGGTGTTTGACCTGTTTCGCTACCCGCAAAAATTCTTTTTCTTTTGTGCCTACGCACTGGTGTTTTTGTCGGCATGGGGGCTCGACCGATTTGTCTATGCGATCACCCATGAAAAAGCGGCAGTAAAAAAACTCTTGCTTGCCCTGTTGGCTACGGCGTTGGTTGTCGCGGGAATGTTTGGAGCGCATAGCGATCGGGACGGGCTCGAAACCTTGATGATTTTACTGGTTCTGGCAGGCGGCATTTTTTTCTTGCAGGCAAAAAAAATAAATGGGTTTTTCTCCCTTCTTCTGCTTTTAATGGTGATGGATCTGATGGGCAAAAATGCCATGCTGGTGCCCCTCATTGACAGGCAGTTTTATACCGACCCCCCGCCTTTGGCACAGCGCCTGAAGGGAACCGCTGATTCGTATCGTGTTTTTAGTGGCATGTTGCTGGAAAAACCGGAGCGAAAAAAAACGGTTGCGACCAAAACGAAGCTGAAACCCAAAACAACCCGCTATAATTTATTGAGCGTGCAACTGGCCACACGCGATCAGGTCTACCCCAACCTGGGGGCCATCTATGACCTGGCTTACGCCGATGGGCTGGCAACCATGATGTTGGAAAGCAGTCACATCTGGTATGACTCGTTTATATTTTCTGACATCCCAAAAAAGAGAAGAGTTTTAGCACGCAGCAATGTGAAGTATTGGGTGACAGAAGATTTTGAGCAACTGCCCTCGCCTGAGTATCCCCGAGGCATCAAAAAAGTGAAGGTGTTCGGAAATGTTCTGCCACGCGCCTTTCTGGTTGGCGGATCGCGAGTTGTGCCTGAGGCAAAACTGCTCGATACCTATTATGACTCGGCGTTCGACCCGCGTGCACAAGTTCTGTTGACGGAGCCTGTCGAGATTGAAAAGGTGCAAAACTTTTTCGGTCGTGTCGAAAAGATCGAATACAGCCCGAACCGGGTCACGCTGAAAACCAGCCAGAGTGATGCCGGGTTTTTGGTTTTACTCGACACCTATTTCCCCGGCTGGCAGGTGAGGGTGGATGGGCAGCCCGATACGATTCACCGGGCCAATTATTTTTACCGGGGTGTCAAGCTCAGTGCCGGTCATCATGTGGTGGAATTTTCTTATATCCCCGAAGGGTTTCCAATCGGCCTGAGAATCAGTTTCCTGGCACTGGTTTGCCTCGTAGCCGGGCCGCTGTTTTACCGCTTCAGGAATTCATAATGTGACTAGCCGAAAAACGGGTACTTCGTAGAAGGGAGAGTTTCAATGGACCCCTCTTTTACAAAGTACCCGCTTCGGGGCACGAGACAAATGAGTAGCTATCACGGGGGCTGGGGTGATTTAGAACCTCTCGCGCAATATGCGAGCTAGCTGTAGATGCAACGTGGTGCGGGACTTAATGCTCTTCCCTCTGAACAGGGAGACCTTTGCATAAGTCGTCTTTGCGAGCGAAGCGAAGCAATCCAGCGAAACTCTGGATCGCCACGCCGCTTTGCGACTCGCGATGACGACACTGAGAGGTTTGATTTATCATGCTGAGGCCCTCGAAGCATCTCGCTTTTTAGCTTTTTCGATTGAGGGGGTTAATTTTAAGTCGCAAATATTACTCACCGCCTGAATTGACGACGGATGGCTAAAAGCATGAGAGCGATAAGGGTCGGGCCAATCAGGTGTTGCAGAGAAATAAAAAGCCCCGGTAAGTACGAGGTGCCTTTCAGTTGAAACTCGCGATCCCAGCGTTGCAGGGTCAAAACTTTAAAGCTGAACAAAGCGGAGCCGGATAATTTATGCAGGGAACTTTTCTGCCACTGCTCAACCTGGGTGGATTGTTGTTGCACCGGCTGGATCAAAGAAAGATTGAGGCCGGAGAAAACCATCCAGACCACCAGAAAACTTGCCAATGCCTGTTGCCATTTTTCGCCGTAGCCCGAGACAATTTTGTAGCATTGCGTCAGCGTCAGATATTTTAAAAACGGCAGGTATTTGGATAAGGGTCTTTCTTCCCATACCAGCATTTGCCCTTTGCGTTTCATTTCCATTTCGCCATAATGGAAGTCACCGGCGCGGGCGTAATCGCGCTGGGTCTCAAAATTTTCTTTGAGCTTGCGGTAGAGAATCTCGACCTGAGTATAATAACGCTGGTCATATTTCTCTTTGGTGCCGTCATAAGTAGCGATTTCATCAGCCAAACATTCGCGGCTGAAAAACCAGTCACGGGTTTGATGGAAACGTACATTTTTGAAACTGATCTTTTCTAGGTCGGTATAAAGGAACAGCACGTTTCCTAGCCAGAGGGAATCAACAAACTCCAGAACCCCAGGAGAACCGATTTCAATATGGCTGAAATTAATTGTTTTGTCCTCTGCAAAGAAAGTATTTTTGAATCTTATTTTTCCTGGCCCCAAAAATTGAGCGTTGAAGAGGCTCAAAAAACTCTTCCCTGAAAATTTTGTTCCTATGAAGTTCGCTCCTCCCGGACCAGTAAATTTTGCAAGGAAGAAATCAGCTCCTTCACTACATGAGAACTCTGTTCCCATAAAGCTTGTTTCTCCCTCGCCAGAGAACTCCGTCCCCCTAAAGCTTGCTTTTCCCTCACCGGAGAATATAGCCTCACGGAAGTGTACTCCTCTATTGCCGGAGAATTGCGCAGAACCAAAGCGTGCTCCTCCATTACCGGAAAATTCTGTGCCCAAGAAGTTCGTTCCTTCCTTGCCAAAGAATTTTGTTTTAAAGAAGCTTACTCCGCTTTCACCAGAGAATTTTGTCCCATTGAAATCAGCTCCATTTAAAAACTGGGCTTCTTGAAATCCCACTTTTCCAGTAAAAACTGCTTGCGAAAATTTCAATCTTTTTTTAAAAGCAAAGCCGCTAAAGTCAACATCGCCGATTTCTAAAAAAGCAACTGGTTCGCCACGGGCGAGTTTGGAAAGTACTTCTTTCTGGGTTAGGGGTTTGGGCATGGTTGGGGCTGGTGGAGGTTTATTGAATAAACCCCCTCAATCCCCCTTGTCAGGGGGAAGGTTATTAATAAATTCGCCATAGCCTATCATGGGCTTCCCTTTGGCGATACCCGTTCAGAGAAACCCTATTCGGTAAGCAAACCCTCTAGATGCAAATCACCCCAGCCCCCGTGATATTTTTTCACTTGTCTCGTGCCCCGAAGCGGGTACTTTGTAAAAGAGGGGTCCATTTTTAAGCTCACCCCCTACAGCGCGAGAATTTTCATTATCTATTTGAAAATAAAGGGGTAATTCGATATAATCTGAGCATGACTGTCGAGAAGGATTTCATCGTAATAGGTTCGGGTGTGGCGGGGTTGACGTTTGCGCTCAAGGTTTGCAAATTTGGCTCGGTGGGCATCATCACCAAAGACGCGCTGGAAGAATCGGCGACCAAATATGCTCAAGGCGGTATCGCCTCGGTGATGGCCGAAGACGATTCGTTTGAGTTGCATGTTCAAGACACGATGGAAACCGGGCGTGGACTCTGCCATGAAGATTTTGTGCGCATTGCTTGCCGTGAAGGCCCTGCAAGAATTCGTGAGCTGATTGGTCTGGGTGCCAATTTTGATCGCGGTCGCGGAGTCGAATTCGATTTGGGCAAAGAAGGCGGGCACTCCAAGCGCCGCATTCTACATGCCAACGATTTCACTGGCTGGGAGATTGAACGCACTCTCATTGCGGCGATTCATGCGCAGGAAAATATCGAGATTTTTGAGCACCATATGGTCATCGACCTGATCACCAAGGCTCGACTTGAGGAGAATATTGAGCCAGGGAGTGAACAGGACGAGGCGTTGGGGCTGTATGTGCTCAACCACCATACCCAAAAGGTGGAGACCATGGTTGCGCGGCGAGTCACTCTCATGGCGACCGGCGGCGCGGGCAAAGTTTATCTCTACACCTCGAACCCGGACACGGCGACCGGCGACGGCATTGCTGTGGCTTACCGGGCCGGAGCTAAAATCGCCAATATGGAGTTTTTTCAGTTTCATCCGACCTGCCTTTTTCACTCAAAAGCGAAATCGTTTCTCATCTCGGAAACGGTTCGAGGTGAAGGAGGAATTCTGCGTCTGCAAAATGGCGACACGTTTATGGAGAACTACCATACCTTAGGGTGCCTGGCTCCGCGTGATGTGGTGGCGCGGGCCATCGACTACGAAATGAAAAAAAGCGGCGACGATTATGTTTTGCTCGATGCCACGCATCTTGAGGGTTATCGCATTCGCGAACGCTTCCCAAATATTTACAAGACCTGCCTGGAATATGGTTTTGATATGTCGCGAGAGCCTTTGCCGGTGGTTCCGGCGGCGCATTATATGTGCGGTGGGCTGGTGGTGGACACGCACGGCCGGACGAATATCAAAGGACTTTTTGCCAGCGGCGAGGTGTGTTTCTCAGGCTTACATGGTGCCAACCGACTGGCCTCCAACTCTTTGCTTGAAGGGCTGGTGCTCTCGCACCGTGCGGTGGAAAAGGCCCTGTTAAAAGAATCCACCTTTTCAAAAAAGCAGTTGGCACAGATTCCGCACTGGGACCCGGGTAGCGCCGTGGACAGCGATGAATCGGTGGTGGTGTCGCATAACTGGGACGAAATCCGCCGGTTGATGTGGAACTATGTCGGCATCGTCCGTTCCACCAAACGTCTCAAACGGGCCGAGCGTCGCATCCAACTGCTACTCGAAGAGATTCAGGAATATTACTGGAATTTCAAAATTACCAAAGACACGCTGGAACTGAGAAACATCGCCATTACGGCGCAGTTGATCATTCAGGGAGCCTTGACACGCAAAGAAAGCCGGGGTTTGCACTACAACATCGACTACCCCGACAAGGATGATGAAAACTGGCAACGCGATAATATTTCACAGAACACCGTACATCGATTGATAACTCAAACCAACCCGAGAATTGTGACCCATGAGTGATGAAAAAACAGTACATATATTGATCCGAGATTTTTTTGGAGTGGTTGCGCTGGCCTTCACTGTGTTTGGCTTTATGGCGTTGATGACTTTTTCCCCGGATGACCCCTCCTTCAATAAAAGTGTTACCGGCGGTGGTGTGGCAAATTCCGTTGGCATGGTCGGAGCTTATTTTTCCGATGCACTGGCCCGTGTTTTTGGCAGTGGTGCGTTTTTCTTTCCGGTGATCACCGCATTTTTAGGCGGGGTTTTGATTCGAGGAAAAGATTTCCATAACCTTCCCTTGATTTTAAGTTCGGGACTTTTATTTTTGGTTGGCCTGTGTTCTCTGCTGGCGATACAGTTTTCGGTCGATCCGTTTTTTGGCAAGGCGGTTTTGGTGGGGGGGTTGATCGGTCATGGTCTGGGTGGGTTTTTGGTGGCCTGGTTGAATCCGTCAGGAGCGGTGCTGAGTCTGGTTACTTT
>CAZEBI010000125.1:0-8378 GCA_964510355.1 uncultured Nitrospina sp.
TCCTCCATTACGAACGGTTCGATCACATCCCCTGCTTTCACATGTTAGGAGGTGATTTCCTCCATTACGAACGGTTCGATCACATCTCCTACTTTCACATCCTGAAACTTTTCGATAGACAGGCCACAATCATAACCGGCGGCAACTTCTTTCACATCATCTTTAAACCTTCGGATAGATGCGATCTTACCTTGATAGACTACCACGCTGTCCCGAATCAGGCGGGCTTCCAGGTTGCGCTCTATCTTGCCCGATAGAACATGGCATCCGGCAATGGTGCCGATTTTTGGAAGGGTAAACACTTCGCGTATCTCTGCCTTGCCGATGATCCGTTCTTTGTATTTGGGAGCCAGCATTCCTTCCATGGCCTGTTTCATATCGTTGATGGCATCATAAATGATGCTGTAGAGACGGATGTCTACTTGATCCCTTGTCGCAAGCTTTGAGGCCTGATCTGTCGGGCGAACATTGAACCCGATAATAATGGCGTTGGACGCGCTGGCCAGAATAACATCCGATTCGGTAATACCCCCAACGGCATCATGAATGCACTTGATGCGGACTTCTTTGCTCCCGAGGTTGCCGAAGGCTTCCTGGACGGCAAGAATCGAGCCCTGGACATCTGCCTTGATGATCAAATTGAGTTCTTTAACCCGGCCTTCGAGAATCTGCTGGTGCAGGTCGTCCATGGTGATACGTGTGGATTTAGCCAGCTGGATTTCTCGTTGTTGTTGCAGTCTCAGGTTGCTCAGTTGCCGGGCTCTTTTTTCATCCTGAACCACCATGAAGTGGTCACCCGGTTGCGGAACATCTGGTAAACCCACCACTTCTACAGGAGTGGAAGGAATCGCCGCTTTAATTTTTTTGCCGTTGTCATCGATAAGCGCCCGAACCTTGCCAAAATAGCAACCTACGATGAAAGGTTGGCCGATTTTCAAGGTGCCCTCCTGAACAACCAGAGTGGCGATAGGTCCGCGTCCTTTATCGAGTTTGGATTCGATCACCACGCCTCTGCCACGCAGCTGTGGGTTTGCTTTGAGCTCCATCATTTCTGCTTGCAGGAGTAAATTTTCCAGGAGGTTGTCAATCCCGGTTCCCTTTAAGGCGGAGACCTCCACATAAATTGTTTGTCCACCCCAGTCCTCCGGCAGAAGACCCATGTCGGCCAGTTGTTTTTTGACCTCATCGGGTTTTGCATCCGGTTTGTCAATCTTGTTGATGGCGACAAGAATCGGAACCCCTGCGGCTTCTGCGTGATGAATCGCTTCTTTGGTTTGTGGTTTGATTCCGTCATCGGCAGCCACAACCAGAACGACAATATCTGTCACTTGCGCACCTCTGGCCCGCATGGCTGTGAAGGCTTCGTGTCCGGGGGTATCGAGAAAAGTGATGGTCGATCCCTTGATATGGGCCTGGTAGGCACCAATATGCTGAGTGATTCCACCGGCCTCAAGTTTGGTCACCTCGGTTTTGCGGATGGCATCCAGAAGGGAGGTTTTGCCGTGATCGACATGGCCCATGATGGTCACAATCGGAGCGCGGGTAACATGGTCTTTGGCGTTGTCTTCTTCTTCCTCGCTGAAATCCAGTTCGGATTTTTCAATAAGGAGTTCGACCTCAAACCCAAGTTTGTCAGCCACCTTGCCAGCGAGGTCAAAGTTCAGAGTCTGGTTGATATTGGCCAGGATTCCGAAACCCATTAATTCTTTGATGATTTCGTTGGGGGCACATTTCAATTTTTCTGCCAGTTCCCGCACCGGAGTGTTTTCGCCAATTTGAACCTGCTCAAACACTTCTTCTACGGCAGGTTCGGGCACGGGTTTTGGGGCAACAGGAGGTGCCGTCACTTCAGGGGCTTTAACCTTCGGGGCCGGAGCTTTAACTTTCGGGGCCGGAGCCGGTTTTTTCTCGACGGGTTTCGGTTTTTCTTCTTGTTTGACTATTTTGAGACCCAATTTTTTTACTGCTTTGACTTCCGGTGTTTCCGGGGTCTTTTTCTTTTGTGTCGATATTTTGACTTTGGTTTTTTCTACAGTTTTAGCCGTGTCCGTTGCGGTTTTTTTGGCTTCCTTGTCGTCGAGTTTCTTCGCGGCTTTTTTGATGGCGGTAGATTTAGCCAGGGTTTTCGCGGTGACGACTTTTACTTTGGACGCAACCTTGATTTTGATTTTCGCCTTGACTTTTTTTATCACCACCTTCTTTTCCGGGGCGATTTTAGGCGTGAAGAGATCACGGATATATTGCGTGGCTTCCTCATCAATGGAACTCATATGGTTTTTCACAGAAACGTCATGCTTCTGTAGAGCCTCAATGATCTGATCATTCTGGATATTGAGTTCCAAGGCCAGTTTGTTAACGCGAATCTTAGCCAAATTTCCCCCTGTTATGAGACAACATTTTCTTAAAGACCCGGAGTCGATAATCGATTCACGGCTGTCTGTCTCCGGCGGCTCGCCGGCGACCAAAAACTTTTTTTAAAAACACCCTTTAACTATTTCCACTGTTTTCCAAGCGTTGTTTGACCTGCTCCAGAATAGACCGACCCGCCTCCTCATCAATACCTTCTATGGCGAGTAATTCCTCTAACGGTGTGATCGAAAGTTCAGCCAAAGTTTCAAATTCATTTTTAACAAGAATTTGCAGGATCTCAGGGGCCACACCTGTCAACTCCTGTATAAGAATTTCATCATCATCTTCTTCTTCAGGTGTTTCTTCCTCAACCGGTGTCTCGGCCTCATTGCCGGGGGTTTCCTCGGCAACGGCTTCATCTGGCTCGGATACTTCTTCCTCTTTAGCTTCTTCCTCCGCTATTTTCTTCATATGAGCTTCTGTCAATAGCATCAGGGCTTCGGCTTTTTTGGGGCCAATGCCCGGCAACAAGACCAAACCTTTTACTCCCAACTCCACGGCCCCTTCATAGGTGACAACATTCTCATTGAAAAGGAGTGTCATCACCTTTTCACCCAAACCTTTGGAGTTTTTAATGTCATCGAGAAAATCGACTGTGGATATTTTGCTGGGAGCCAAAAAGCCATGTTGCGCCACACCCAGTTCCGCAGCTTCGGCAGGGCCTTTGATATCCACTCGCCAGCGGACGAGCTTGGCGGCCAGCCGCACGTTCTGTCCTTTTTTTCCGATAGCCAGGGACATCTGGTCCTCGGCCACGATGACTGTCATTTGCTTGTCTTCCGGGCTGAGGATGATCCGCGAAACCTTGGCCGGGCTCAAAGCGTTTCTAAGATAGGTTTCCGGGTCTTCGGAGTACTCGACGATGTCTATTTTTTCGCCACGCAGTTCCTGCACGATGGACTGAACCCTCATTCCGCGCATGCCGACACAAGCACCCACCGCATCAATCTCACGGTCGTTGGTTTGCACTGCAATTTTGGTGCGGCCGTTGGGTTCTCGAACCACTCCCATGATTTCCACCATGCCCTCGCTGATTTCGGGAACTTCCATCTCAAATAAACGCTTGATCAAGCCGATATGCGTGCGGGAGAGGATTACCAAAGCGTGCTTGGGTGTTTTTCGGACATCCAGAACATAGGCACGTATCCGTTCTCCACGATTGAAACTTTCCCGGAAAACCTGTTCTCGACGAGGCAGAACACCCTCTGCTTTTCCCAGGTCAACGATGAGATCTCCATGTTCCACCCGGTTGGCCATGCCGTTGATCAGTTCACCCTTTTTGCTGATGTATTCGTTATAAATCAGGTCAATTTCTGCTTCGCGGAGTTTTTGTACGATCACCTGTTTGGCGAGTTGGGCAGCGGTGCGGCCGTAATCTTCCAGAACCTGTTGGACCAGAACTTGATCCCCGACTTGCACATCTTCGGAAAATGCTGAGGCGTCCTTGATGCTGATTTGCTCATCCGGCAGGTCGATCGTTTCAACCACCGTTTTTTCAAGGTAAATCTCAACTTCTCCGGTGTCTTCATTGAACTCGCTCTGTAACTCCTTGGCCATGGGATACCTTTTACGCGCGGCAACCTCAACGGCAGATTTCAAGGCATCAATCAGGATGCTTTTGTCGATCCCCTTGTCTCGGCTGATTTGTTCCAGAATGTTGATTGTTTCCATGCTCATGGTGCTTATCCTAAATTTCAATGACTAAGTTTGCTTTTGCCACCTGGCTCAACGGAATTTCAAAAGGCTTTCCGTCCAATTCCATATAAACGGTTTGATCCTTGAAATCTACAAGGATACCGGTGAATTTTTTTCTGTTGTCAATCGGGGAAATACTGTGCAGGCGGATCTGCTTTCCCTTGAACCTTAAAAAATCTTTTTCCCGTTTCAGAACCCGGTTCAAGCCCGGGGATGAAACTTCCAGGGTATAAAGGGTCGCGATCACTTCCTCAACATCAATGAGGTCACCGGTCAGGCGACTGACTTTCTGACAGTCACCCACTGTGACACCCCCTTCTTTGTCGATAAATATTCTCAGAACCCAGTTGGGCCCTTCTTTTTTATATTCGACATCAACCAGTTCCAGCTCTTCTGCCATAAGAACCGGTTCGATCAAATTCATAACCGACTGCGCAATGGGGATTTTTGCCATTTAAACCTCTAGCGCCGGTTTGGAATCTGCGGCCCTTGTTCCTAAAAAACGTAAAAAAAAAGTGGGCTCAAAGCCCACAATGCAGGACCCCTCAGTTGTCATGGGGATTGTACAAGAACTTGAGCCCTGATTTCAAGGGAAAAACAGGGCAGTTCCGGCACCGGCTCGTATTTTATAAGTCCTTTAAAATATTAGGGATATCCGCAATAACCTGGGGGTAGGGGTGCAGAGTGGACGTATTGGTTCTGCGGATTTTGATCTCGACTTGCCCCGCATCAAGGTTTTTGGGGCCCACAATGATTTGCATAGGGATTCCCAGGAGGTCGGCATCTTTCAGTTTGACGCCAAGCCGGTCTGATCTGTCATCCAGAAGGGCTTCGACACCCATTTCCTGAAGCTGTTTGTAAATAGAGTCGCAGGCATTTTTTAAATCGTCCTTGGAATAGTTGACCGGAATAATAATGACCTGAAAAGGCGCCAGGTTCATCGGCCAGATAATGCCTTTCTCATCATGGTTTTGTTCGATGGCGGCGGCGGCGGTGCGCCCGACCCCGATGCCATAGCAGCCCATGACCATCACCTGTTCTTTACCTTGTGTATCTAGATAAACGGCCTTCATTTCTGAGGAATATTTGGTGCCAAGAATGAAAATATGACCGACTTCTATTCCGCGTTTGATCTGGTATTTCCCGTTTTGACAACGTGGGCAGGGGTCGTCAGCCAGGACCGTTCTGAGGTCGCCAAACTTTTCGATTTTCAGATCGCGCTGAACTTGCACGCCGGTGAAATGCGTAGAGGGTTTATTGGCTCCGGTTACAAAATCATGCAGCGCGGAAATTTCCTGGTCCGCATAGACGGGAAGCTCGAGCCCTACAGGCCCGATATATCCGCAATGCAGTTCGTGTTTGGCGATGGCTTCTTCTTGTGCCGGTTGCAACCATTCACAGCCGAGCAGGTTTTTCATTTTGATGAGGTTGATTTCATGGTCACCGCGAACCAGCCCTGCTACCAGGCCATTCTCCGTTTCAAGAAGAATGGTTTTGACGATTTTCTGCGCCGCAAGACCGAGGAATTCCGCGACTTGCTTTACAGATTTTTTGCCGGGTGTCTCCACTTCTTTTATCTCTTGCGGTGTGGCAGGTGGTGCTAGAGGGGAGGGCGGTTTCGACTCCGCCATCTCCAGGTTTGAGGCGTAACCGCACGACTCACAAAACCCGATTTCATCTTCTCCCGAATCCGCGAGTACTGCGAACTCATGCGAAAAACTGCCGCCAATGGTGCCCGAATCGGCTTGCACCTGTTTGAACACCAACCCGCATCTTTTAAAAATATTGTTGTAGGCCTGCGCCATCTGGTGGTAGGTCTTTTGCGTGTCCTCTTCATCAACGTGAAAACTGTAAGCGTCCTTCATCATGAATTCGCGTCCGCGCATGATGCCGAACCGGGGTCGCACCTCATCGCGGAACTTGGTTTGAATCTGGTACATCAAAAGGGGGAGTTGGCGATAGGATTTGACCTCTTTTCTCACGATATCGGTGATGACCTCCTCGTGGGTAGGGCCGTAGCAGAACTCCCGGCCATGCCGGTCTTTGATGCGCAATAATTCTTTGCCATAAAAATCCCAGCGTTTGCTTTCCACCCACAATTCAGCCGGTTGAATGCTCGGTAGAAAAACTTCTTGTCCGCCAATCTGATTCATTTCTTCGCGGATGATTTGTTCCACTTTTCTCAAGACTCTGAGCCCCAGTGGGAGGATGGAATAAATTCCCGACGCAAGCTGTCGGATCATCCCCGCGCGTACCATGAGCTTGTGGCTGATGACTTCTGCATCAGCGGGAGATTCTTTTAATGTCGGAATAAAAAGTTTTGAAAAATGCATGCATGTTCCCGATGGTTGATACTGGGTAAAAGGAAGGACGATTTTATGCGCTAAAAGATTTTTGAGCAAGGGCAATATGGTCCGCATCATGAATTTCCATCCAGCCTTTATGGATTTCCATAAAGTGGACCGCGAAACCCCGGTCGATCATTTCCTGGATCAGGTCGGTGAAATCCAGTTTGGAGATATCATCAGACTCCTGAAACCGGCCAGTGAAATTATGGACCACATCGTTATAGGTTTCGAGGAACTGCTCGGCACCGGTTTTGCTGAACCGGGCAAGACCTATGAACTCGTGGGTTGCGGTTTCCGGGTTGATCTTGCTACCGATATGCGCCACTACATTTTCACTGGTGAAGCGGATTTCCCGGCGGGTGGGTTTGTAGTGGTTCTTGCTGATAATGTAGTCAATATAGTTTCCCTCTGCGGGCTGGTGATACTGGGTTGAATTGTCGGCGACCAGAACAATATCCTCCTTGCAATCCATAAGCTTGTTGAGGATATGGTCCTCCATGAGAATGTCCGAGTAGAGCATGATGAACCCATTAGCCATTTTTTCCTTCGCGATCAGCAGGGAATTGAGCATCGACCCTTTCTGGTAGTCGGGGTTTTCCAGAATATTGATGCCTTCGGCATGCAGGTTGTCTTTGCCATAGCCCGTGATGAGTGTGATGTCTGCAAGGTTGGCGTTGTTCAGGTTTTGAATCTGGTGGTCGAGCAAGGTCTTGCCGCAAATCTCCAGCATAGCTTTGGGTTTGCCATTTAAAATTTCCTTGAAGACAAAATCTTCCCCGGCGGCAGGAATGATGACCGGAATATTACTGCTTTGTTCATCCTGTTGGTCTTTTTCTTTGACGTCCAGAAACCCGACGGTTTTAAAAATCTCCCTGACAGGCGTGCATAAAGGGTCGGCTTCCAAGGATCTCTGGTTGCGCAGGAGGGTCTTTGCAGTTTCCATCATTGCCTGATAGGCGCTGCGTAAAAGGTGGTTGGCGTAAATGATAATATTGAAACCGGCGGCGCTCAGTTCGTCTTCGGTGGTCCGGTTATATGTGGTGGGAACGCATACCAGCGGTTTGCTCAATTTGAGGTCCTGCAAAATAACCTGATATTTTTTGGCGAACTCCAATATCTCATCGGGTTTTTTAGACTTGGAGTGGATCATGATGCCATCGACTCCGGCTTGCAGGTATAACCTGGCCCTGCTTAACGCATCTTCCATGGGTTTCCCGGCAATCAGGCTTTCAATGCGGGCGATGATCATGAACTCACTGCTTTTTTGTACACTTTTCCCGCGCCGGATTTTCTGGGCAAAGATTGCCGGTTCCTGAAGGTTTTGCTGGACACCGGCCTCCAGGCTGTTGCGTTTGGGAAAAACTTTATCTTCTATGATCACTGCGGATACGCCGGCGCGCTCAAGTTTGGATACGGTATATTCGAAGGTGTTCGCATCTCCTCCTGTATCGCCATCAACGATCATGGGTTTGTCGGTCACAGCGAGAATTTCGTTGATGGAGTGGAGCCGGGAGTCAAAGGTGACGACCTCGATATCGGGGTGGCCTTTTGAAGCCGAGTCGGTGAGGCTGCTTTCCCAGATGGCATCAAACTGCCGGATAACGGTTTGCCCATTCGATTCCCCGGTTACTTCAACCTCGTTGGCGATGATGCCGCTCAACCCATTATGGGCTTCAAGTACCCGTACGGTTTTACCGGCCTCCAGGAGGGCCTTGAGTTTTCCCCGACGTTGTTCGGGAAGAGTATGGTTGAGAAGGGTCATGATTTAAGTTCCATTGGTTTTGTCCAATTGTTTAACCCCCCTCCCCTTATCAGGGGGGAACTGAACTTCCCCCTGATAAGGGGAGGGGGTTGCTTTTAATAGTTTTTCAGTAGCCTGCCAGGGCTTGTAAATTTTCCCCGGCGTTGTTTGGGAAGAATAGGGTT
>CAZEBI010000126.1:0-8362 GCA_964510355.1 uncultured Nitrospina sp.
CCATTCCGACTGCGACGGCGGCAAGGGTGTTGCACACATTGTGTCGCCCCAAAGCGCCGGACAATATTTTCCCCAGTTTTTTACCTTGATGATAGACGGTGAAATAAGTTTTTAATCCTTCCACAGAGATATTGCGGGCGGTGTAATCGGCCTGGGATTTCAAACCATAAGTAATGGTCCGTTTCTCAATTTTCGGAAGCAAAGATTGCAGGTTGGCATCGTCCAGGCAAAGAATTGCGGCACCGTAAAAAGGGATTTTGTTGAGAAATTGCAAAAATACAGATTTCATGTTTTCTAGAGTCAGGTAAAAATCCATATGCTCTTCGTCGAGAGTGGTGACCACCGCAAGCGTGGGAGACAACTTGAGAAAAGAACCATCGCTCTCGTCGGCTTCGGCAATGAGGTATTGGCTCTGACCGAGTTTTGCGTGTCCACCCATATTCTTGATCCTTCCCCCAATGATCACTGTCGGGTCAAGGTCTCCGGCTGACAGGACTGTGGCGACCAGCGAGGTTGTTGTCGTTTTTCCATGTGTGCCCGCAATGGCGATGCCATATTTCATTCGCATCAGTTCTGCCAGCATTTCAGCCCGGGGAATGACCGGGATGGATTGCTCACGGGCGGTCTGCACCTCGACGTTGTCATCGCTGATGGCGGTGGATACAACAACAACGTGTTTGTCCTGGACATTTTCCGCGTTGTGACTGTGGCGAATATCAGCTCCCAGAGCCTTCAGGTGATCGGTAACCCGGTTCGAAGAAGGGTCCGAACCGCTTACCTCATAATTCTGATTGATGAGAACTTCAGCGATTCCGCTCATTCCCGATCCTCCGATCCCTATAAAATGGATCCGTTGTATTTTTCCTAGAAACATGACAGCACATAATTTCTTTTTCCGGCTTGGCTTGATTTTGGACTTGCGTCTTCCAATAATTCCATGCATATCTGACGAACTTTTTCTGTGGCATCCCGGTTGCCTAAGCGATAGCTGTTTTGTGCCATTTCCTTCAACCGCTCCGGGTCTTCCATACTGCGAA
The DNA here is from genome assembly GCA_964510355.1 of uncultured Nitrospina sp. Lineage (GTDB taxonomy): Bacteria > Nitrospinota > Nitrospinia > Nitrospinales > VA-1 > LS-NOB. The sequence continues at coordinate 1,038 of CAZEBI010000126.1, forward strand.
GAATGGATTGGGCAATGCGCGGACCTGATAGCTCCTGGTCGAGTATCAGTTCCCCTGCGTTGGCGGAATTCAGCACCTGGGCATTTTTTTCCTGATGGTTGTGGGCCGCATGGGGATATGGAATCAAGACCGATACTTTTCCACAAGCGGTCACTTCTGCCAGGGTTGTGGCCCCGGCCCGGCAAATCACTAATGAGGCTTTACGGTATTGGTCCGCCATGTCATCGATAAACGGTCGGACATCATGGGAGAAACCGCTGCTTTCATATTTGCGTTTCACCGTTGCAAAATCGGTTTCACCTGTCTGATGGGTGATGTGGATATTTTTCTGTTTGGAAACAAGAGACGCTAAAGCTTCCATCATGGCGACATTGATAGAGTGGGCTCCCTGACTGCCTCCCAGGACCAGTACGTGGAAGATCGGGTCTTTTGTCGGCGCTTCCCGAGGCTGGCAGAATTCTTCGCGAATCATATTTCCTGTTACCGCGACTTTATCCGAAGAAAAGAACTTCGCCGACTCCTTGAATGACACCGCCACCTTGTCTGCGATTTTTCCCAACCACGTGTTGGTGAGCCCCGGAATAGAATTTTGTTCGTGGATAAGAATGGGAATCCGTAATATCCATGCCGAGAGGACCAACGGCCCTGACACATATCCGCCCACACCCACTACCAGATCAGGCTGTTTTTTAATCAGGAAACACATGGACTGGGCTGTGCCCACTGGCAACTTGACCCAGGACATCCAGCGGTTGAGCCGTTTTTTTCCGAGCAAACCTGCTGAGAGAATGGTTTTCAACTCAAACCCTTCACGCGGAAGGACTTTTGCTTCGATACCGTTCTGAGTTCCCACAAATGAAATTTTAATATCCATATCGTGCCTCATGAGCGCTTTCGCTAAAGCGATTCCTGGATAAAGATGACCGCCTGTGCCGCCACCGGCTATAACAACTCGTTTTTGCATTGAATCATCGTCGTACTGTTTGCTCTGAAATATTCAGCAGAACTCCCACTGAAAGCATGGTGATTATCATTGATGACCCACCCATACTGATGAAGGGAAGGGTCAACCCCTTGGTTGGAAGAAGCCCCACGGCCACTCCCAGATTGATAAAAGCCTGGAACCCGATCAAAAGAGTCAAACCGGTTGCCAAATGAGCTCCAAACGGGTCTTTGGCTCGGCAAGCGGTGACAAACCCCCTCCAGATCAAAATTGAAAATAGAAGGACAATCGCCGTTGTTCCCATAAATCCCAGTTCTTCCCCGAGGACTGAAAAAATAAAATCCGTGTGCGCTTCGGGGAGATAAAAAAGTTTTTGATGGCTGGCCCCCAGCCCGGTTCCCCAATACCCTCCCCGGCCAAAAGCGTAAAAAGACTGGATGGCTTGAAACCCTGCGTTCGTTGGGTCTTTCCAGGGGTCGAGAAATGCGATGATCCTGCGGGTGCGGTATTCCGCGCCCATGATTGCCGAGGCTATGAAGGGGATCAGCGCCAGCACAGAAAGAAACAAGAACTTTTTCCTCATTCCTGCAACAAAGAGCATTGTAAAAGTGATCAAACAGATGATCATAGCGGTGCCAAAATCGGGCTGAAACAGAATCGGAACGAAAAAGAAGCCCACGACAATCAGGTTGGGAAGATAGCCGTAAGCAAAACTCCTCATTTTGTCGGCTCTTTTGACCAGGGACTTGGCGATAAAAAGAACGAGGGTGAACTTTGCCAGTTCCGAGGGCTGAAAAGAGATTCCTCCGAAGCTCAACCATCTTCGTGCTCCACCCACCTCCTTGCTGATTCCCGGAAACATGACCGCCAGCAAAAGTAGAAAAGTTACCATCATGATGAGGTAGGTGTGCTGGTGCAATTTGTGGTAATTCAGGTTTTTTGCCACGAGCAGAACTCCTGTCCCCAGAAGACACCAGAGAGCCTGCCGTTTGAGAAAATAATAGGAGTCGTTGTATTTTTCCATGGCATACACCGCGCTGGAACTGAAAACCATGACGATACCTATCAGAACCAGGACGGCCACGGTGATGGCCAATAAAGAATCTGAATGTTTTTCCTGATAGACAGCCAAAATTCATTATCCTTCGAGGTTTTTAACGATCGTTTTAAAATGATTGCCCCGGTCCTCGTAATCTTTAAACATGTCGAAGCTGGCGCAGGCCGGGGAAAGGAGAACGACATCTCCGTCTTCGGCTTTTGCTTTGGCCAGAAGAACAGCCTCTTTAAGGCTATCGCTTTCTTCATATGCAAAAGAGCCATTAAGAATCCCCTTGAATTTGTCGCGGGTTTCTCCGATTAGAACCAGATGTTTGACTTTTTCTTTCATAATGTTTTTTAACGGAGAAAAATCGGTGCCCTTGTCTTTTCCCCCGGCGATGAGAATGATGGGTCGGTTCGAGAAAGTGTTCAACGATTTGCAAACAGAGCCCACGTTGGTTCCCTTGGAATCGTTGACGAAATCAACGCCATTGAGATTGCGCACCCATTCCAGACGATGCTCCAAGCCGGAAAAGTTTTTCAAAGTTTTTAAAATGGCTTCTGTCGATACGTTGAGAGTTAGCGCGGTGGCAACGGCGGGAAGGATATTTTCGACCTGCCATTGCATTCCTCTGGATAGTGATTCCAGGGATAGGGTTGTCTCTTCATTGTTTTGCAGACGCGCGACAATATTTTTTCCACGCAAAAAGATTCCCTGTTCAGTTTGAGTGCTGAATAAAATACGTTTTGCCGGGCAGTTTTTCCCCAGATCGCGGGTGTTGGTGTCGTCCTGATTCAGTATCAAAAAATCATCATGAGTTTGATGGGCGCAGATTTTTTCTTTCAATTCCACATAACTTTTGAAATCTTTATGCCGGTCCATATGGTCGGGACTTATATTAAGAATGACGGAGACCACGGGGTGAAGACTTGACGTGGCTTCCATTTGAAAACTGGAGAGTTCGAGGATTATGTAATCGGCATGGCCTTGATCCAATAAAGAAATAAAAGGGGTTCCGAGATTTCCTCCTGCGTGCACGGTTTTTCCCGATTGCCTGAATATCTCAGCGATCAGGCTGACACAGGTGGACTTGCCATTGGTTCCGGTGACGGCAATGATCGGAACCGTATTGAACCGGTTTGCCAACTCAATTTCGCTGATGATTTCGATTCCTGCCTGACGTGCGTTTGCAAGAAACGGTGCGTGAATGTCCACTCCAGGGCTCAACACAACCAGTTCCGTGTCGGAAGGTGGCGCAGAGTTTTGCAGACGGGTTTTCACATCAGCGCGCAATTGTTGCAGAGGCTCTATTAACTGCTCGCGCGACTTGCCGTCTGTCACCGTGACATGGGCTTCACGCTGGGAAAGAAAATTAGCCACAGCGATGCCCGTTTTGCCAAGGCCGATCACACATATATTTTTGTTTTTAAGTTTCATCGTTATCTGAGTTTCAGGGTGCTGAGACTGAGCATGGCTAGAATCACCGCGACAATCCAGAACCGCACAATGACTTTGGGCTCTGACCAGCCCAACTCCTCAAAATGGTGGTGAAGCGGAGCCATTCTGAAAAAACGTTTTCCACCGGTGTACTTGAAATAACCGACCTGGATGATGACGGATAGCGCCTCAATCATGAAAATACCGCCCACAAGAATCAGCAGGAGTTCATGCTTGGCGATCACCGCAATGGTGGCCAGCGCTCCTCCCAAAGAGAGAGAGCCGACATCCCCCATAAATATTTGCGCGGGATAGGAGTTGTACCAGAGAAAACCCAGACTGGCCCCCATAATGGCTGAACTGGCGATCGCGACTTCTCCTGCATCTTTGATATGTTGGATGCTGAGGTATTCGGCAAATTTAAAATGACCGCTGACATAAACGATGCCGGTATACGTGAGCGTGGCAATGATAATAGGGCCGATTGCCAACCCGTCCAGCCCGTCTGTCAGGTTGACGGCGTTGGAGGTTCCCACCATTATGAAAACAATAAAAAACAGGTAGCCGACTCCCAGATCAGGTTGGAACCCTTTGAAGAAGGGAACCGACAAACGTGTGGCATATTCAGCACGTGCAGGGTCGAAATACAGCAGGTAAATTCCAACCGCCAGACTCAGCAGGGTTTGCAATAAAATCTTTTCTTTTGCGCTGATGCCTTCGCCCTTTTTTAATTTCAGGACATCGTCACGCAGCCCGATAGCTCCAAAACCAAGAGCGGAAAACAAGACAAGCCAGATATAATGATTGCTCAAATCAGCCCAGAGCAGGGTAGAGCATCCAAATGTCGCCAGAATAAGCAGTCCGCCCATCGTTGGAGTGCCGGACTTGGAGCTGTGGTGCTGCGGGCCATCACTGCGGATCGTTTCCCCTATCTGCAATTTCTGCAAAAGGCGAATCATCACGCCACCCAGAACAAGGCTCAACACCAATGCCGTGATTCCGGAATAGGCCGACCGGAAGGTGATGTACTTGAAGATATTGAATATTGAATAATCCGAGCTGAGCGGATAAAAAAAGTGATGGAACATTTTTAATTATTATTCGCGATAAAGATTTGTAATATTTTTTCTATTGCAGCCCCGCGTGAGCCCTTGAACATCACACAGTCCCCACTCCTCGCCTCCTGGATCAAAAACTCTGCCGCTTCCTGATGGTTGGCGCATTTCAGGATTTGAATTTTTCCCCCTGCAAGGGCGCTTTTCGCTGACAAACCAGCCAGCTCCCCGAGAGTGAGCAGAATATTTGTTTTGGATTGGGCTATTTCTTCGCCCAGTTTTTGATGGGCAGCAATAGACCGGTCGCCCAATTCGAGCATGTCTCCGATAACAAAAATCCGCCGGCCCCGGGTTTTATAATTGTCCAGAGTTCTTAACGCTTCGCTCATGGATCGAGGATTGGCGTTGTAGGCATCATTAATAAGGTCAATGCCTTTATGCTGAATTTGTTCGTTGCGTTGGGACATACGTTGGTAGTTTTCCAGTCCGCGTGTCATCGCCTCTTCCTGAATTCCCATCGAATACCCGGTTGCCAATGCCGCGAGGGTGTTGTAGATGTTGCAGTAGCCCAGATAGGGAAGGCGGACAGAAATAGTTTTTTCGAAAAGCTGGACCTTGAATTGAAATCCAAGATTGTCTTTACTTTCTATTTCACTTGCCCTCACGTCTGCGGGTTGGTCGATGCCAAAGGTAACGGTCTTGGCGCGAAGTGACTGTGCCAGTTCCAGAACCAGCGGGTCATCGGCGTTGACAATGGCTGTGCCTTCGTGTGTCAACGCATCGAACAACTCTCCTTTTGCCGACTGAACATCTTTAAGACTCTTTAATTGCACCAAATGCCCTTCTGAAATATTGGTGATCACGCCAATATCCGGTTGCGCGATTTCGGCCAGCCTTTTGATCTCACCCGCCGCGCTCATCCCCATTTCAAGAACTCCTGCTTGATGAGAGGGTTCTCTCGCCAGAAGAGTCAGGGGCAGGCCGATATGATTGTTCAGATTGCCCTGGGTTTTTAAAGTTTTGAATTTAGTTGCCAAGATAGAAGCAATCATTTCTTTGGTGGTCGACTTCCCATTTGTTCCGGTAACAGCAACAACTTGCAGCGGAAACCGCTTTCTCTGAAAGCTTGCCAGATCCTGCAAGGCCTTCAACGTGTCGGGAACCTGGATGACAAAAGGCCCGGACTCAACCGGAAGTTTCTCAAGGTCAGACAGAATGATTCCGCCTGCCTTTTTTTCTATTACGTCAGGGAGAAAGTCATGCCCATCAAACCGCTCGCCTTTAATGCAAACGAACAACTCTCCTTTTGAGACCGTCCGGGAATTTATGGAAACTCCCTTAAACAGAGAGTTGGCATCTCCTTGCAGGAGCTGGCCTGTTACAGCATTCAGACAATCTTGTGTTTTACCTTCCATCACTGGCTACGTTTCCTTAAAGCAGAACGGGCGACTTCCCGATCATCAAAGTGAATGGTTTGTGTTGCCAGAACCTGATAATCTTCATGACCTTTTCCGGCAATGAGAACCAAATCGTTTTTGCCAGCAAGATAGATGGCATGTTCGATGGCCTCTTTGCGGTTGGTGATTGTTATATAGTTCTCTTTTGCAGAAGAGGGGATGCCTTGAAGAATGTCCGCAATGATCTGTTCGGGGTCTTCTGTCCTAGGGTTATCCGAGGTGATGATGGCAAAGTCCGCCTCATTCAAAGCGGCTTGTCCCATGGCTTTTCTTTTCCCCTTGTCCCTGTCGCCGCCACAACCGAACACGACGATCAGTTTTCCTTGCGTAAAAGCTTTTGCCGCAGAGATTGCATTGGAGAGCGCGTCATCGGTATGCGCGTAATCCACCAGCACAGAAATTCCCTGGGTGTTTTCAATGCGTTCGAAGCGACCGGGAACGGGTTGGATTTGGCAAAGCACTTGCTGAACCCTTTCAACGAGGGAACCATCCTGAACCATGGCTCCTGCCACGGCAGAGAGGAGGTTGTAGACATTGTGACGACCAAGAAGGTTGGAACGGATTTCTTTTGTTCCGAAAGGGGTTTTTAGAGTGAACTGGCAACCCGATTCTGTGAGCACAATATTTTCAGCCTTGAAATCTGCATTGCTGTCAATGCCCGTGGTGAAGGAGCCTGTTTTAAATTCTTTGGAAAATTCCTGCCCGACGGTGTCATCAATGTTGAAAATCCGATGCTCTACCCGGTTATCTTGAAAAAGTTTTTTCTTGGCATTTTTGTAATGCGCCATATCGCCATGAAAATCCAAATGATCGCGGCTCAGATTGGTGAAAATACCCACTTTGAAATGCATGTCATGAACGCGGCTTTGGTCGAGAGCGTGAGAAGAGACTTCCAGAAAGCATTTTTCAACTTTCTCTTCGATCATTTCGTCCAGCATCCGGTTCAAATCCAGGGATTCAGGCGTGGTAACCGGAGCGGGAAATTTTTTGCCATCGTAATGGTAATTGATGGTGCCGATAATTCCGGTTTTTTCCGGTTTGAACAAAGCTTCAAGAATATAGGCTGTGGTGGTTTTTCCGTTTGTCCCGGTTATTCCCGTTAAATCCAGACGTTCTGACGGGCACTGGTAATAATTGGCGCTGACGATAGAAAGTGCTTTGCGACAATCTGTCACACGCACGGCTGTCACATCATGCGATTCCAGTTCGCTTAGGGAATCATCATCGAGAGGGGTTTGCGTAATAAATGCCGAGGCTCCTTTGGAGAGCGCATCTTTTATGAACAGGCTTCCATCGCAATTTGCCCCGGGTATGGCCACAAACAAACTGTCCGGCCCGGATTTTCTGGAATCGTAGACGATTTCGCGAATTGTCTGGTTCATGGTTCCCAGAAT
>CAZEBI010000127.1:0-8354 GCA_964510355.1 uncultured Nitrospina sp.
CACAACGTCAATGATCTGGAAACGCCCCTGTTTGCTTTTTTTAATGGGTTTCTGACCGGATATCATGAGAATAGGCAGGGCTCCCAATTGTGCATAAGCGCCGGCAGTCACAAAATTAGTCACACCGGGACCCAATGTGGAAAGGCAAACGCCAACTTTTCCAGTCAGCCTGCCATAGGTGGCGGCCATGAACCCGGCGCCCTGTTCGTGGCGGGTTAGAATAAGCTTGATCTTGGAGTTTCTTAGAGATTCCAGGAAATCGAGATTCTCTTCTCCGGGAATGCCAAAAATAAACTCAACCCCTTCTTGTTCAAGAGACCGGACAAAAAGGTCGGATGCTTTCATAGGTGAACCCCCATTTTCAGAATTTAAGATATAAGAGAATCGCAGGATAGAATTTACTTGATAATGCTTTTGAGTTCAACCTCTCTGGCGAGGAATGAAGGCGGAGGTTGTCACAGCCCCACGGCTAGTGGCGGTGGCTCGCTGGTACGCCGACGAGAGCAGAACGCTCCCGCCGGCTTGTATCAGGAAGAGGAGGGGTTACTTGCCTTGACGGATGACCTTCGGGTTTTCAGCGCCTTCAACTACCAAGTGCCCGATGGCTCCTTTGGCTACCCGGTAAATGCTGTGGTCAACCAGAGCATAGGTTCCCGGTGCATCGACTTTGAACTCAACAATCGTCGCCCCGGCGGAAGGCACCAGAGTGGTTTGAATGTTCTTGCTGGTCGGGCCGCCAATGCCTCCGTCATACACGGTGTCGAAGATTTCCCCGATGATATGAAAGGAAGAAATGCCGTTGGGTCCGATGTTGCCAAAATAGATCCGCACGGTTTCACCGACTTTGGCTTTCAAAGCGTTTTTGCCCATCAATCCGCCGGCTTTGCCGTTGAAGACGACATGGGAAGCGTGTTCGTCCAGCCCTCTTTGGATATCAAATGCCGCAACACCATTTTCCGGGTCGGATGCGAAAAACTCACTTTCCATGACATAAAATTCCCGGTCGACCTTGGGCAGTCCGCCTTCAGGCTCAACCAGAACCAGGCCGTACATGCCGTTGGAGATATGATCGACGATGGCACCTGCCGCGCAATGGTAAATAAAAATTCCGGCCGCCTTGGCTTTGAAGGTGAAGATTTTTGTTTTTCCAGGGTCCACCGTGGTGAAAGCGGCACCCCCGCCGGGTCCATTTACGGCGTGAATGTCGATATTGTGAGGCTGGGTATTATTTTTGTTGTTGGATAAATGGAACTCAATGCTGTCTCCCACACGAACCCTTGCCATCGGGCCGGGAACGGTTCCGCCAAAACTCCAGAAAGCGTATTTCACATCTTTAGCCAGTTCGCCTACATATTCCTTGGCTTCCAAATGAATCACAACGGTTTGTGCTCCGCGTTTCAAGGCGGGAGGAACATTGGGGGCGGAGGTCAGTTTCGCGGTGACTCCGGCTAAAGCTGCGGTTGTGCCAAAGCCAATAACCATGGCAAATATAAATAAAATACCCAGACCGATTTTTTTTCTCATTGATGTTTCTCCTTATGGTTGAAAACGGTTAATAAATGGATCTGCTTGCGCGAACTGCAAAAATTTTGCGTGGACCGGATTTTTCGGCAACTTGCTACCCTGCTTAATCAAGATAAAAAGATATATTTATCTGTTTATGGTTTTTAATTTATGTTATGTTGTTGTCGGTGTCAAGATAAAATTATTTTTGCACGCTGGCGAGGTGGTAGCCGTGATGAGAGGATATCTTCATCCGTTCTCATGTATAGCAGGTTGCTGAAAAACTATTTTTGACTCTAAAAACTCGTCACCCTTGAGCCTGTCGAAGGGTAAACAAACGCTTCAAACGATGTTATGCTTCGACATACCCCTTCGGGGCAAAAAGACAATGGACAAATATCACTAGCTCAGCATGACACCCACTAGATTTTCCTCCGGGGGAGTTTTTTAGCAAGCTGATAGTGAGAGATTTTTTAATTGAAAGAGGCACTATGATTTCCCAGACTGCAGAATATGCTTTGCGGGCCGTGACTTGCCTGGCCCAGAACCCGGATAAGCCCCGTACTACGGCGGAAATTGCCCAGTGGACCAAGGTTCCCGAACATTATCTAGCGAAGGTTATGCTGGCCCTGGCAAAACATGAGGTGGTTTACTCCAAAAAGGGTTTGCATGGGGGTTATGTTCTGGCGCACGATCCCAAAGACCTCCCCCTGCTGAATGTCATCAACGCAGTGGACCCTCTCAAACATATAAAGAGTTGTCCTTTGAAGTTGAAAACCCATGGCACAAATCTTTGTCCGTTGCATAAACGCATCAACGATTCGATCGGCACGATAGAAGGAATGTTTCGGACCTCAACAATTGCCATGATTTTGAGCGAGCCCACTCAAAGTATTCCGCTTTGCGAAGCCAGCAAAAAATAAAGGCCGTTGGTCTTATAGAGACCTCCGTAAACTCTGTAGCTATTAGGGCCACGGGATCATCGGCGGGCGATTTCTTTGCAAATTATGATTTCTGCGGTTTTTCTACTATAATTCGGGTGGGCGGTTTTTGCCGGAAGGTTTGCGGGGTTGCGAATCGAATATGATATTTTAATTTATTCGGGGAGAGTAAAATGTCTGAGGATTCAGAAAAAGGTGGGATGGATCAGGAAGAAGCTATTCAGGAAAATATGTTTCAGGTTTCTGCGCTCATCGCGTTGCTGGAGCAGAAAGGATTATTGACCCGTCAGGAAGTTTTAGATGAGGTGCAGGGGCTCAAAAACAGAAAACCCAGATAAGGGCCGATGATCCGCCAAAGGCAGGTAGCAAGGCCGAACTCTTTGCTAGCCGACTGTTGTTTAATGGGCTCCCCTAAGACGTGCTGAATTTATGGACATAATATTTAGCGACATCTTTTATCGACAGGACACCGGCAACAGCACTGTTTTCTTTGACAATTAAATGGCGAATATTTTTTTTCTGCATCTTAAGAAAAGCTGTCACCATGGATGACTCAGAATCTATATAAAGCAAGTCCCTTGTCATCACTTTGGAAACAGGGGTGCTACCGGGCAACTCATTTTGGGCCACCACTTTATTTAGCAAATCCGTTTCGGTGAAAACCCCGACATAATTTTCCCCCTCGAGGACCAGAATAGCACCCACCTTATGTTTTTTCATTCTCTTAACGGCCTCAAATACAGACATTCTGGCCCTGACATAAATGGGAGGAGGGTTTAAGAAATCTTTGACCTTGTCCATATGATGTTCTCCCCAGAACTTGATTTATGCTCGCATAATATTTGATGTTTTTTTGCTTCCGATTATTCCATTTAAAATGAATGGAAAAGCAAGAGTTAGAAAGGTAGAGAAATCAGACCTGAAACGGTAACGGCTCGGGAGAGGGGATGGTTTGATGATGCTTTTCTTTCGCAATGCCGGTTAGGTTGTTTGTAGAAAATTCCGCACAATATTTTTCACATTCAGGGTGTCCACCACAGAGCTGTTGGCGATAATGGTTCCCAGCAGGTTTGCGCTCGTACGTTTTGAGTCCAGTGTTCCCGGAACAATATCCAGAATACTTTCGACCATCAGGCCCAGGCTTTTTCCCTCGTAAATATGTACCACCACAGCGAGGGGGTTTTCCTGCTGAAGTTGTGTGTTAAATAGTTTGGGAATGTTCATCAGCGGCATTATTTCGCCACGATATTGGACCACCTGTTCTTCCCCGGAGGTTTCGATATCCGAGAGTTCTATTTCTTCCAAGCGCTCAACATCTGTAAGCCTTATGGCCAGACGCCGGTTATTTCCCAAACCAACGATCAGCATGTCCTGAACTTCTTCATCTTTACCCTGGGAAGTGGATGCAGACTCTATAGGAGTCTCCCTCTTACCCAAAACCAGCAAGGCATTTTGGGCCAGCCCCATCACATCCAGGATAAGAATGATCTCTCCGTCTCCCATGATGGCGGCCCCGGAAAATACTTGAATACTTTGCAAAAGGCTATCGAGGGTTTTGACAACAATCTCTTCGGCGTTATGAATTTTATCCACGACCAGGCCGAACAGGTTGTCATCTGCATGGAGCACTACGATACTCAATTCGGCGCGGTGTTCACCATCGTTTTTGAGAATCTGGTTGAGTTCAACCAGAGGCAGTAAATTTCCGCGCAATCGGTAGAACTGGCTTCCCGCGATTTCTTCTGTTTGCCGGAGGTTCTTTCCTCCCTCATGCAGGTGTATTAATTCTTTAATATTTATCTGGGGAATGGCGAAACGGTTTGAACCACAGGAGACAATCAGCGCGGGAATGATTGCAAGTGTTAAGGGGATTTTTAGTTTCAGGGTGGTGCCCTTTCCGCAGTGAGCCTCGATATCTACAGAACCGCCAATTTTATCGATCAACTCCCGCGACTGAGCCAGACCATTGCCTTTTGTTGATTGCATCAGGCTATTTTGGGTCAAGGAAAACCCGCGCATAAATAGAAGTTTTCCGCAGTCCTTGTCACTCAAACTCTCTGCCTGTTCGCAAGTGATGCGTTTTTCATCCAGGGCTTTATTTTTAACCGCCTGACAATCCACACCGCGACCGTCATCCTGAACTTCAATATGCAGCTGTCCGCTACGATTGAAGGCTCGTAGCGAGATGACTCCTTCTGTTGGTTTACCCAGGTTTTGGCGTTCTTCACCCGTCTCAATGCCATGAATGATGGCATTGCGAATAATGTTCATCAGAGGGTCCTGGATAGCCATGATCAGGGATTTGTCCAGGTCCGAATCCTGCCCCTCCATTTCCAGGCGAACTGCGTTGCCGCAGTTCAGGGAAAGGTCCCGAACCATGCGGGGAAGTTTGCTCCAGACATTTTTAATGGGTTGCATCCGGGCTTTCATCACGGTTTCCTGAAGCTCGGTGGTCACGCGGTTGAGGCTTTGCGAGGTGGCCTGAATGGTTGAATCGTCCTGGCCCTGGATAAGGCGGGAAAACTGGTTGCGGGCAAGAACGACTTCTCCCACCAGATTCATTAAAGAATCGAGGAGCTCAACACTGACACGAATATTTGCGTCCTCTGCTTTAGCTTCCTGCGTCGTGGTGTTAGCTCCATTTTTATTTTTCTTCAAGGTGACCGTCTGGGTGTTTGCCAGCAAGCCAGTCATTTCCACAATCAATGTGTCAACGGGGGTGTTTCCTTCCTGATCACTGGTTTTTAAACTGGACAGAATTTTTCGTAACGCGTCCATCATTTTTAGCAGGCAGTCAAAAAATGGAGCCTCAACTTTTCCTGCCTGCAAAGCAATCAGCAGGTTTTCCATGGAATGGGTGAGGGCTTCGAGCTTTTTAAAGCTCATATAACCGGAACTTCCTTTCAGAGTGTGAAAGGAGCGAAGCAGGCTGGATAGGAGGTTGCCGTCATTAGAGTTGTTTTCCAACTCCACGACCTGTGCATCCAGGAGGTCCAGAATCTCGTAGGCTTCTTCCAGAAACTCAGCAATGACAGAGGCCTCTGCGGGTGGCGAACCGGAATCGTTTTGATCCAGCATATCGCGATTTTCGCTTTCTCCTTTTTCCAGCCGGGCCAGAGTATTTATCAGGATGGAGTGATCGGCATCGCCTTCACGACCGTCTTTTTTAAGGGATGCTACCGTTTTCCACACTGCATCCATCATTTTCAGCAGGGTGTTGACCATGTCTGGCCTCAGTGCCAGTTCGTTGTCTCTCAGTTTTCCCAGAAGATTTTCGCCGGCGTGAGTGATAGATTCCAGCTTGTTGAGTCCGAGTAGGCCGCAACTTCCCTTGATGGTATGGAGATCGCGAAAGATTTCTGCAAGGCAATCTGTGTCAGAAGGGTTTTGTTCCAGAGCCACGAACTGGCGGTCCAGCCGACTAAGAATTTCGGAAATTTCTTCCAGAAATTCCGCGATATATGAAGTTTCTTCAGTCATGGCGATAACGGTTTTAAAATGCCTGTCTGAGCGGCTGTTTCAAGTAAATGGGTTGTCTTTTATTATAGAGAATACATCGGGAAATTCATAGGGAGGTTCCAACCGAGCCCGTAGGGTCGCGGGTGATTTTCAGAGATCCCCTAAGTGAGAAGGGCCTCTATTTTTTCCAGAAACTGCGGAATGTTAATGGGTTTGACAATATAGTCGGTGAAGCCCGCGTCCAGGTAGGCTTTAATATCTTTTTCCAGAGCATTTGCGCTGACTGCCAATATGGGAAGTTTGCGGGTTTTTTCAATACGCCTCAGGATTTTCATGGTTGTAACGCCATCCATGCCGGGCAAATTGATATCCATCAATATCAGATCGACATCGTGGGTTTTGGCCAAATCAATTCCCATTTCTGCCTGTGGCGCAGAGATCAAATTAAAGTTTCCACTGATGCTTAAAGTTTGTTGCATAAGATGTAAATTGCTTGGGTTGTCTTCGATATAGAGAACGGTGTATTTTTTTCCAGCTTTCTTGCGAGAAACCACTGGTATGCTCTGCCTGATGCTCGAGATTTTTTTTTCAGCGGGTGCTTCCAATACATCCAGCTCAACATAAAAGGTGCAGCCTTTTTTCGCAGTACTGTCCACGCCGATAGTTCCATTCATCAGTTCGATGAGTTCTTTAGCAATGCTCAGTCCTATGCCGGTGCCAATAATTTCGGTCTTGTCGGCTTCCAGGCGATTGAAGGGTAGAAAGATAGAAGCTTGCATTTCCTCCGATATGCCAGGACCGGTGTCTGCAACATTTATCCTGAGTTTTTTGCCGTTCTTTTTGATGGAGAACGTCACCGTGCCGCCCTCAATATTGTATTTGATGGCGTTTGAAACCAGGTTGAGCAAAACCTGGTTCAAGCGTGACCGATCGACCAGACAATGAACCGGTTTAACGCCTTCATTGATAAGACGGACACGGTGTGCATCGGCAATGGGCCGGTTGAGGGCGACCAGTTCCTCTATCAGTGAAGAGACCTCCACCGGTTCCATGGAAAATTTTATCCTGCCTGCTTCAATTCGAGCCAGATCCAGAATTTCGTTGATAAGGTCCAGGAGATGTTTTCCGGACTTGTAAATCCGGGTTGCGTTCTCTACCGGTACCGTATTTTTGGCGAGAGCCGGGTCCATAATGAGTAATTGTGAAAAACCCATAATGGAATTAAGCGGGGTGCGCAGTTCGTGGCTCATTTTTGCCAGGAATTCGGACTTGGCCTTATTGGCCTTTTCAGCGGTTTCACGGGCCACGACAAGTTGTTTTTCCGAATCAAGCCGTTGGGAAATGTCACGCACCAATGCGACAAAAAGTTGTTCAAATTCGATTTTCTGACTGTTTTCCTCCGGGGAGAAATGGATTTTGCTGATTGCCAGCTCCAGAGGAATTTTACTACCGTTTTTGTCGACTCCTTCTACTTCGAAGTTTTGTCCTCTGGAATGGGAATTTTGGGAGCTGGGGTGATCTCCAAAATACTTTTGCAGTTCTCCACTGTCGGCGGAGGGGATGAGGCATTCGAAACTTTTTCCAATCACATCATATGAGGAAGAACCAAATATTCTCTCTGCCGCAGGGTTGAGAGATCGGATCACTCGATTACGACCAATAACGATCAGACCATCCAGCATGCTGTCCATCAGAACAGAAAGGTGTATTTCCTTTTTAGCCACCTGGTTGATGAGCAGGTCTTTTGCCTTGAGCAATTTACTGGTTCGTAAATGAGTATTGACTCGGGCCAGCACCTCCTCGGTGCGAAATGGTTTGCTGATATAGTCTACGGCACCCAGTGAGAAGCCTTTTACGAAATCTTCCTCTCGGGTGAGGGCGGTGATAAAAATGACAGGGATATTTTTCCGGCGATCATTTTTTTTAAGTTCTCGGCAGGTTTCAAACCCGTCCATGACGGGCATCATGACATCCAGCAGGATTAAATCCGGAGGATCTATAGAAACTAATTTAAGAGCGATTTTGCCATTGGGGGCTATGGAAATATTGAGGCCTTTGTTCCCCAGGGTTTTACGCAAGACATCCAGGTTCTGGGGAGTGTCATCAACGAGAAGAATTTTCATTCCTTCGAGTCCCGCAAAAGCGGAGGCATCCGAAGCAGAACTTTTTTTCGGAAGAATTTTAATCAGGGCTTGGGTCAATGTTTCCAGCGATAATTCGTCCTTGGACAGAAAAGCATCGGCGCCTACTTTTAAGACCTCCTTTTCAACAACACTTTTGTCATAAGACGATATCATCAGTACAGGCAGGTCAGGTTGGATAGATTTGATTTGCCGGAGAACATCCAGGCCAATCGAATCATCCAGAAGATAATCGAGAATGACGCAGTCAAACTTTTTCTGGCCTAAAATGGTGAGAGCGCTTTTTTCATCTTCGGCCTCGCTCACATCA
>CAZEBI010000128.1:0-8336 GCA_964510355.1 uncultured Nitrospina sp.
CGCCCGTCGGGGTTTTTCATGTCCTCGCCTTCTTCATTTTCCGGGTGGGGCAGGGGATCAAACTGGTTAAGATGCGCGATGACTTCTTCTTTGTAAGAAATGAACGGATCGAGCATCAGAAACGGTTCATCCGTTTTGCTGAGCCTAAAACCAATCCAGTCTATAAGATAACCCATATGGGCATGCTGACTCATGAGTCTTTTAATAAGTTCTCCCCGTCCTTGAGCCCGGGTTCCTCTTGGCGGATTGACTTTTGCAAAATCGACCGCTTCATCGGTGGTTTTTCTGTAGCCGTCGCCGCTGGCTTCCAGCCCCCAGAACAAACCGGCTGATTTATTCAGGTTATGATATTCCAAATCCAGGCTTTTAAGCCAGGGGTCGTTCCATTCGAGGCTCTCTTCGTTTCTGAACTCATTGAGCATCCAGTACTTGCTGGCCCAGTCCACCCTGCCGAGTACCGCTTCCGGCCCTTTGGGCAAATCGGTCAACACCGATTCCCAGCCTTGCAGAATCCAGTCCGTTTCCATGTTCATCCCGGTCAGGTGTTTTTTGCAAGTATTCAAAATATCCCATTGCAACTCCAAGGCGCTGGAGGAATGCCCCGAAGCCAGTTTTACATGCCATTTGAAATCGGGGTCACGGGAAATCGAACGCATGGACTGGACCGAATCTTCAAGAATCCATTCGCGTTTGGTAACCCCCAACTGCATGATTTCCAGCATGAGAGTTGTCGTTCCCATCTTCATAGCGGTCGCAAACTCACTCATTGTCGAGTCACCGACAAGAAGATGAATGCGCCGGTATTTGCTCGGGTCCGACAATGGTTCGTCGCGGGTGTTGACAATTGCCCGGTTATATTGCACCCACCGGTAAAATTCGTTGGGAATGTGATCGGCCCTTTGCGATAGTTGAAAATCCACCTCATCACCCTTGTTTTCATCAGGCGCGGCGTTTTCCCAATCTCGAAACGGGTGGGGGTCGCAGGAACCGATTCTGCCCGCGCCGCAAAAAATCTGTCTAGTGGTCAAGAAGGAAGAAAGCAGTTTTAAATTTTCCCGCTCATCAAAGGGAAACCCCCGGCCGACCAGATAATTCTCGTGGCATCCGAAAGTCGCATTGGTTTCAAGGTCGACATTGTTCTTGATGAACGATACATGGTCCGCCCAGCCCAGTTCTTCCACTGCTTCCTGAATCAATGTGTCCCCGGCGCGGTCATAGGTCACAAGGTCCATCAGGTTGGAGCATTCCGGCGAGGCGTATTCCAAATGGCCCATGTCCAGATACAAGCGTCCGCCATTGAGCAGAAACCCGCCGTTGCCCGGAGGCTCATCATTGGCCCGATAGTGCAGGTCCAGCACTCCCAGGTTTTTTGCGAAGATATGGTTCTTGACCTTGTTGGCAATTTCGATAGGGTCGAGAGGAAAGTCCTCAATATTTTTGACCAGAAGGCCATATTCCGTTTCAATGCCGTAAATACGTTTTTTCATTTTGCCTTAAGTAAAAAAAGTCAATTCTCCCCAACCCCTGTGATATTTCTTCCTCTGCCTTCATGCCCCGAAGTGGGTACTTGTAGAAGGGGGAGCTTCAATGGACCCCTCTTTTACAAAGTACCCGCTTCGGGGCACGAGACAAGTGAAGAAATATCACGGGGGCTGGGGTGATTTAAAAACCACTCGCACAATATCACGCTAGCGTTTTAGAGATGTCTTGCAAATATCCGCCAGCTCCTGATCGTTCATAAACCGATATCCCGCTTCGGTGACTATTGCCACAGTGGGAAAAATTTTGTCTTCAGGGCGAGCTTTACCGGTGGCGGAATCAAACTGCGCCGCAGTATGCAACAGCCGAACGGACAGGGTGACTGCACTGCTTTCCGATCTTTGGGCCAAAGGTTTTTCTCCCCAGAGATCTTCATATTCGAGGATTCCCCGGATGGTAGGGGAACCTGACCCGGTCGCGGTGTGAGTGCGAATCTGAAAATCCGCTCCCAGCATATCGTAAAAATGTATAGAAGGTTTTTGAGTTCGCAAATCGTAAGTGACAAATATCGGGCTCACCCCGCCCAGGCCCTGAACTGCCATGCTGACATTTTCTTTGAGCAGTCTCGACAAGGCGCGGATTTTTCCTTCCACGCTCATGAGTTGCATCTGCGAACGCCGGTAATATTCAAAATTATGCGTGAGAATCCGCGCCATCTCAAAAGCGGTAGCCGGAACCCCGGCAATCGCCATCAATGAATAATCATCAATGGGGATGACCTTGTCGCAACGCTCATACATGATGCTGTTGCCTGCCGTTGCCCGCCTGTCACCGGCAACAATCACGCCACCCTCAAAATGGAACGCCAGAACCGTTGTGCCCTGAGTCACCGTAATGCCGTTTTGCATTTGCGCAGGATCAATGCAAGTCTGCCAACGGTAGCCGGAGCGTTCCAGCAGATCGAAAAAATCTCCTGATGAAATATGAGAATCAGTTTGAAGACTCATTGACCGGTTCTCTGCTTGTATTTTTCAGATTGTTTCGGGTCCACTTTTTTCATCCGCTTTAAAAGATTGTCCCTGCCTGGCCTGGAAGGTTCCGGGCTCAAAGGGCCGGAATCCTTGCGATCCGGATTGGTTTCTTTTTTTTCTTCCCTTCTTAAAGGGTCGTTCATTTGCATGGGATAAGCTCCTTTTTATTTCCGGCGATTATCGCCTCATCATCGAATCAACGATGATTTTAACTTTTCAATCTCTTGCTTGGTAAGTGTCCTGTAAATGGCTCTTCGTTCCGCTTTTGCCGATAATACAGCTCCCTCAAGATGCCATTGATCAAAAGCCTCTTTCAAAGTCTTGGGGAAATCGTCATCGTTTTCTTCATCCTGTTTTCTGCTTTCATGCCAAAGCCGGCAGGTTTCCTCTAACGCTTTATCCAATGTGAAGCCCGCAAAAGGCAGGGCCGTGATTTCCTTTTGCAACCCGTCCATGACCTTTTCGTTGCCTGCGATGACGGTGCCATTTTTAAATGTTTCCCAATGTCCGTCATAATTTATGCGGAAAAAGTTTGGTGTGCCCTCGTTATCCAGTTCGACGAGCAGGAGGCGAATGATATAAGGAGCCCGTTGTATTTCTTCGAAATTCTGTTTGAGTGCCGGGGCAATGCCAAACTGCAGGAGCCTCGCCAAAGTCACATCCTGGGCCGAGCGGTTAAAACCTTCCAAATGCGCCATCTCCAACAGCGTCATGCGCAAGCGCTCCACATCAGCCGGATGCCCCACGCCTCCTAAAGCGATGCGGTCATAAATTTCGAATACCTTGCCCGGCTGAGGGGCAAAGCCCATGATCAGTACCCCTTCATCAAAAGGAACCGACAACACGGGTTGTCCCATTTTCAGTTTTTCCTGAACATAACTGTGACGGGTGGAAACCGCCTCCATCCAGCGATAGGGTTCTTCAAACATTTTTCGAGTTTTCCTTTATATACCTAAATGAATTTTCCAAACAGGAAAACCAAATCCCCCCCCCTGTGATATTTCTTCCTCGGCTTTCATGCCCCGAAGCGGGTACTTCGTGGAAGGGGGAGTTTTTAATGGACCCCTCTTTTTCAAAGAGGGGCTGGGGTGATTTAGAACCTTTTGCACAATATAGGACTCTCAAACAAATTGTTCTCTGGCGCGAAGAATATCTTCAACCTCTTTAGGCCGGATAACTCCGGTCAAGTCCAAAATCTCTCCGTTTACAAACTCAATTCCGGTCCAATGGATACTTTTTATATTTTCTGCATCTTGCGCGACGCTCTGCCCTCTTATCTGGGCGCGGGTTCCTTCGGGTGGCGAATCGACGGCACAGGCGATTTCCTTTTCACTGAGCAGGGAATAAACAGCCCCCTCTTTTTGCAAGCCGCGATACAATCCGCGCTCGGGGTCCAGATTATGGTATTCCAAATCCAGGCTCTTTAACCAGGGATCCTCCCAGCCGATGCCTTCGGACTGCATGAACTCGGTAAACAATTTTTCCTTGATGGCCCAGTCAATGCGATCAGAAAGTTTTTCCGGATTGTGCTTGAGATCATTTAACGTCCGCTTCCATTCATCTGCTATCCAGTCACCTTCGGCTTTTTGAGCCGCTTCGAGATAGGCCTCCTGAATCTCGAGAGCTGTGATGGTGCCGCCTTTTTCACGTTGCAATACCGTGGTTTTATCGAGAGACACCCGCAACACATCGGCAACCGGGTCTGCCAAAGTCAAGTCGGGAAATTTCTCTCCACCGGCAATCAGGTCAAGAACCACAGATGTGGTTCCCACTTTTAAGGCCGTGGCGTAAGCCGACATATTGGCATCGCCAAGAATTAAATGTAAACGCCGAAACTGACTGCTCACCGCATGCGGCTCGTCCCGGGTATTGATGAGAGGGCGCTTGGTCATCGTCTCAATGCTCAACAGCGTTTCGATAAAATCAGAACGCTGAGCCAACTGCAAACCGCGAAAATTTTTAGCACCTGCGTTCTCCGACCCTACTTTTCCTGCCCCGGCATACAGCTGGCGTGTCACCAGAAAAGGGGTCAGCCCTTTTACCACATCCTCGAACGGAGTTTCACGCGCAATGAGGTAGTTGTCATGCGTGCCATAACTATGGCCGCTGTAGTCGGTGTTATTTTTGAACACTTGCAACGGGTTGCCTTGCAGCTCCCGGTTGCGAAGAGCCACACATTCGGCAACAATCTGTTCGCCTGCTACATCATGCGCCACCAGCGACAACACCGACCGGCATTCCGGGGTGCTGTATTCCGGGTGAGTGTGATCATTATAAAAACGGGCTCCGTTTGCCAAAACCCGGTCACACTTCATGTCCAGATACGAATAAGGCCTTTTACGATCTTCGGCGCAAAAAGCATCTTCCTCTTCATCTTGTGCCAAAGAGCCTACCTTAAAACCACGCATATCCAGATGCGAGTTTTCCTGCGAATAAGCCCATTTGCGAAAAACACTTTTGCGCCTGCAAGCCTGCAAAAGTTTCATCGACTCCTCGACCGGGTCAGAATTTTCCAGATCTTCCCGGACAATTCCATACTCCGTCTCAATACCGAGGAGGGGAATATTCATATGATGGACCGGCGTAGCGTAGTTTCAGCCGCCTTGTCCGATTCATCAGGTCGTCGTACCCGCACAACCTCCTTCGATTCCATATCTAAAAGTTGTAGCCAATCTTCCAAATTAGATTCGGCGGGAAGCAGACTGCCTTCGACAAACTCCGTCTCCAGAGAAACCACAAGATCGTCCACCGTCAGGCTCAGTGTTTCGCCCTGAATCGCCCGTTCGATGGCGCGTTCCTTGGCGCGTTTCAGGATGCCCTCAATGACCGCACCCGAAACAAAATCGTGCCAGTACAGTTTTCGGTTGCTGCCGCTACGCAACGTCAGCACCAACACTTCCTGATCGGAATCTCGGCTAAAGAGACGGTCGAGAAAGGGTTCGGCCATGGCATCAAAATCTTCATGCTCACGAGGAAGTCCTTCTTTCAGATAAACACGCAGGATGGCTTTGCACTCTTCGCGGTTGGGGCGCGATACTTTGATTTTGCGGTCAATTCTGCCCGGTCTGATAATAGCTGGGTCGATCAGGTCGGGCCGATTGGTCGCTAAAATCACTACGGTGTCGCGAAGGGACTGGATGCCATCCATCTCTGCACAAAACATGGGAACCACTGTGTTGCTGATATTTGACCCACGCCAGGCCTGCCGGGTTCCTAAAATGGATTCTGCCTCATCTATGAATATAAAAGGAATCTGCCCCTTTTCTTTATAGTCTCGGGCTTTCTTGAAAATTTCGCGGATTTTACGTTCTGATTCCCCCAGCCACATATTGAGGATTTCGGGCCCTTTCACATAAATGAAACGACCTTGCAGGTCAGATTTTTCCTGCTCGGAAAGTTTACGAATCACCTCGGTGAGAATCGCCTTACCAATAAGAGTTTTGCCGCACCCTGGGGGACCATAAAACAAAAACCCCTTGGGCACCTGATATTCCATCTCGTCGAGAATTTCCTGATGCAGGAGCGGGTATTCGAGAACTTTGCGCACCTCTTCTTTTACCTTTTCCTGTCCGCCCACCTGCGACCATTCCACCTGGTCATAATCGTCTTCAACAAGGGTGCGGGATTCCCGCTCAGGCAGTTTGTTCAAAATAACCTTTTGATTGCTGTCGAGAAAAATTTCTTCCCCCTCTTTGAGGTTACTGGCATCCAATCCATCACGGGCCAGAACAAGGGTTTCCGTATTGCCGGCCTGCACCAACCATTGTCCACCGGCAAGCTTTGCGGAAATTTTTGCCAAAGGCCCTTGAGTCGGAAGCGGTAACCGGGCGATCGCCACAAAACCCTCATTGAGCGCTACCTGATCGCCTGTTTTTAACGCTTCATTTTCTTCCAGTTCCGGGGTGACCGCCGCCTGATACTCTGTGCCGCCGGAAACCAGACGCACCAGGCCCTCTTCCCCACGGCCGAGAACCGTGCCGATGCGATGGGCAGGAGACTTCAGTTTTTCAATCGCCTCTTCCATTACTTTGATTTTTAACGCGTATTGCTGAGCAGACTGCTGAGCCTGAAACAGGGCATCCCGAAGATCGAGAATCTTTTCCTGCAACTGGGGTCGATCCTGGGTTTCATTTAAAACCTGATCGATCAACTCCACGATATGGGTTGGGTCTCCCATGAATAAATCCTTTATTTTTAGTGAGAACTCTCAATTGTATGAACAAAATTTTTTATAAATCAAGTCAATTTTCTCAAAGGTTTAGTAGAGAAAACCCTGCCATTATATTAGGATGAAGACTTCTACAAATTATTGTCCAAAAAAG
The DNA here is from genome assembly GCA_964510355.1 of uncultured Nitrospina sp. Taxonomy (GTDB): domain Bacteria; phylum Nitrospinota; class Nitrospinia; order Nitrospinales; family VA-1; genus LS-NOB. The sequence continues at coordinate 6,833 of CAZEBI010000128.1, forward strand.
GATTTCCGTATAATTTTTTCATATCCCGACAGGGCTCGACAAACCCTCTAAACTGGGTATTTCCATGGTCCTCACCTTTTAATATAAAAATAATTTTTGCAAACAAATTTCTGGCCCTATGATCTCAGCAAAAAATAAAGTTCCTATCGAAAAGTGCATCATCAGTTTCAGCCACAACAAATATCCCACTCGTAAACAAGCAGATGCTGCAAGCATCTCCAAAGCGGAACGTGAAATTGCCGCCGGGAAAACTGGCATCAGTCATCTTATCCAAAGAGCTGAAAATGATGACATCGACCAGTTGAAATTTCTTTTTTTGATCCGGGGAATTCCCATCATGTGTTACGCGCTGGGCAACCTGCTTAATTCGAGCTTGCGCGAAATCGTGGTTGTGGGTTCCGAAGAAGTCAAAAAAGTTATGGACCGGTTTCTGGATATTGTCGGCACCTGTGGGAAAAACATCGAGTTTGTTCAGGAGGAGTCCCAGCACCTCAACCTGGTTCATACGATGAGCCTGGGCAGGAAACGGCTTTCCCTTTCACCGGACGAGTTGGTTCTTTTCCAACCCGGCGATCTGCCTTTTTTATACGACTTGGAAAAAGTGTTGTGCTTTCCCGAAAATAAAAAACATAATCTGATACTGTGGCTGAATTCCCGACAAAAAATGTTTCCAGATTTTGCCACGAACCCGGAAAGTGAATTCGTCAAACGCAATTACCACTACCGGTCCCTCGATGACCATGCAGGCGACCTGCAGGATCTTAAAGAACCCAATTTATATCCCATAAATTTTTCTATAATGGATTCGGATATCATTGACCGCCTGCATTCCTCTCGCAAAGATGGAAAAATAATCGGGGCTGGTATTCAAACCGCCCTGCAAAACCCCATGCGCCTGATCAAGTCTCTGCCTTATCTCGTGAATCACCTGTGGACATTCCGGCGAGATGTGCACCGCATCCGACCCGGCGACCCGTTCAAGTTCGGCTCGTGTCGGAAAAATTTTCATAAAGGGATCTCCCACCTGCTCGATACCCCCTTGACCACCACGGTGCATGATGACCCGGCTTTCGTTTCTGATATCGATGCCCTGGAGGACTGGGAAGATTTTGAGTCCCTCACCCATCACGCCGAAAAAGTCCACGGCCCCGGAGGGTTGGAAGTCATCCACCCATTTGGAGAAGCCCTGACCCGGTTTCGTGAAGAGGGTATGCCTGAGTTGAAGACGAAGATTCCCATGTATCAGGATTTCCCTTCCTACCTCAATTCTATTTATGAAACACTCAAGATGGATTATCTCCCCTTTGACCCGAGCGGCCAATACATCTCGCCCAATGCGCAATCGAAAGAAGTGGAATTCGCATACCGCTGGTACAAACAAAAATGTGAAGGGCTGAAATAAATGCGGCCTCATGCAAACGAGACCTACGCGTAGGTAGAGCAGAAAAACGAGATGCTTCTACCCCTGCGGGGCACGAAGGCTAATGAAAAATATCACGGCGGC
>CAZEBI010000129.1:0-4347 GCA_964510355.1 uncultured Nitrospina sp.
CGGCTTTCATGCCCCGAAGCGGGTACTTCGTGGAAGGGGGAGCTTTAATGGACCCCTCTTTTACAAAGAGGGGCTGGGGTGATTTAAAAACCACTCGTGCAATATGCAGGCCAGTACACCGTCAATGTTGTATTGATGGGTAAAGGGATTTCAATTTCACCCCTGCATCCTCTATACGATAAACACTGGTCAGCATGAGCTACCATTCAACTCAAAGCTGTTGGACTACTAGCCAGTGACAGAAATCATTCTTCAGCCGCCTCCTTTTCAGCCGCAGCTAAAAGCTTTTCTTTTTTGTAGGTTTTTATGCGTGCTTCTGAATTACGCCGCATGAGCACGATACAGGCCTCAGCCATCAGCCCGAGAAACCAGAAGGTGGTAAAAATTATCAGCCACATGAATACAAGGTTGAACCAATATTGGTAAGGCGTGAAATCCGTAGAAACATGAATGAGGGAGCGGATATTTTCCTGCTCCACGGTTGAAAGATTGACATAACGCTTATAAAAAAGATGCTTGTTTTTATAGGCAAATACGATTTGTTCATTTCGATCCAGATTGATGAACGTCATCACCTGCCGGTTCTTTGCTTTAAAAAACATCCTCATCTGAATCACTTCGGGCGAGTCCGGGGGGCTGGACTGGTAATACCAGACTACCACAGCGGTTGTCAGTAACAGAGAAACCCAAAGAGAAATCCTGCTGATCAATTTCTCTTTTTCATCTTCTATTTCTTCCAGAATCGGTTTTTCTTCTTCCATCAGACAGGCCTCATGTTTGTTTGAATAAAGATACCAGACCCCGAAAACGAATTCCAGTTGCAGATTGAAACAAGGCTCTTTACTATGGCTTTTGCCGTAGCACCTATTTCCCCTCCTTATTTAGCTTTTCTTCGGGAATTTTGCATGCAAAGCAAAAACACGATCGGTTATTTTCGCCTGTTACGCCAGAACCCTGCGTTTCGCAACCTTTGGTACGGCCAAGTGGTGTCTGAACTGGGAGACTGGCTCAACAGCATCGCCATTTACGCACTGATTCTTAAACTCAGCGATTCCGGGATGGCCATGGCCGGCGCAATGATGGCAAAGCTCCTGCCCATTGTCCTGGTCAGCCCCATAGCCGGAGTGGTGGTCGACCGTGTCGACCGAAAAATCGTAATGATTGTCAGCGACCTGTTGCGTTGCATCGTGGTGCTGGCTTTTCTTCTGGTGGAGGACCAGAATATTTTATGGCTGGTTTATGCCCTGGTCATTATTGAAATTTCGCTATCAGGTTTTTTTGAGCCCGCCCGGAGCGCCATCATCCCCTCTCTCGTTGCGAAAAAAGACCTGGTCACCGCCAACGCCTTGAGCGGGGCAACCTGGTCTGTCATGCTGGCCTTTGGCGCGGCTTTAGGCGGAGTGATCGTGCATTTATTCGGGATAAGAATTGCTTTTATACTGGACGCGAGCACATTTCTGATTTCGGCCTGGTTCATTGCAAAAATTCCAAATCTAAAGAAATCCGCAAAAAAAGATTCAGCAAAACAAACCGGATATCAGGAGCTGGTCGATGCCATGCGCTATTTACGGGCCGAACCCATGGTTCTGGTATTGTCGTTATTAAAAGCCGGGCTGGCCGTAGCAGGAGGCATCATGACTCTGATTCCTTTGATGGCCGGTCAGGTATTATCCGGCTCTCTTTCATTGGGGATCGGCATCCTCTATTCCGCGCGGGGGTTGGGTGCCGCTCTGGGGCCGCTTCTGGTCAAACGGCTATTTGGGGAAACCGCCGCAGTTTTACGCTGGGCCATAGCCGGTGCATTTTTCCTGAAGGCCCTTTCATATTTATTCATCGCCACCTCCGACAACCTCTGGACACTTTCCCTGGGTGTCGGTTTAGCCACTTTATTCGGCTCGATCATCTGGGTATTCAGCTCAGCGTTGATCCACCTTTGTGCCCCGGACCATTACCTGGGCCGGATTTTCAGCTTTGAGCTGGCTTTGTTGACTCTAGTTATGGGCTTTAGCAATTGGGGCGTGGGCTATGCTGTGGATGGGTGGAGCATGGACATCGACCAGATCGCATTGTGGGTAGCAGGGTTCGTTGCGATACCGGGAGTTTTGTGGTCAGGGTTCCTGATCTTTCTACAGAACAGGTTAAAGAAGGGAGAGTGCGTAGGGTCTATAAGCCCTGTTGATCCAAGCGGATTCAACCCCAGCCCCATAACAAGGGATCGCAGTATTCAGTCCGATATAAAATAGTCGGCAACGGACTTGCCAATATCGAAATGGTTGAGAATCCGGGCCGAGTCCTCCTGGGTTTCAGCCCAGCGATAGGCTTGCCCGACCGCCTCATTTTTTCCCAAAGCATGCAAAACTCCAACCGAGATGAAACAGGTCGCTAAATCGGTGGACTGGGAAAAACGAATCAGCATTTCCAGCATCTCCTGCATGTCGGGTTCGTTGAGACTGCGGTACTTCCCAACAAGACGCTGGATATTTTCTTCTCCGTAGGTATTGGTATAGGTGGCACCAATCGCCGGTTCCTGATACAGATGCAAAATATTTTCGCGGTTGTCCATTTCCCTTTTTACTCAACCGTATCTTTTTTCAGCCAGAATTTTTCAAATTCTTCCTGGTAGGCCAACTGGGTCAAGTCTTCCATACGATCCAGGAATACTTTGCCATTGAGGTGGTCAATTTCATGTTGCAAAACCACCGCCTCAAAGTCGGTAGCCCGTTTCTCCAGCTTATTTCCTTGCCGGTCATAAGCCTTGAGCGTTACCGATACCGATCGCGGAACCCGTCCGCGAAAATCAACAAGACTCAAACAGCTTTCCCATCCCAGAACCGTTTCTTCGCTGAAATCCGACAACACAGGATTGATCAGCACTGTCACGGGAATAGGGGCCTCATCAGGGTATCTCTCATTATCTTCACTCTCAAGCACCACGACTTGTATGGAACGGTTGACCTGTGGGGCAGCCAGGCCGACTCCCTCCTCTTGCCGCATGGTGTCGAGCATATCATCGATGAACTGCTGCATTTCACCTTTCGGATCGACCAACTCCTGCAAATCCACTTGCCGGGCAACCTGCCTTAAAACAGGGTTGCCCAGTCTAGCAACCTCCAATACTGCCATATCCAGCCTCTAAGTTGATGGGGGTATCGCTATAAAACATATAAAAAAAACGCAAAACACCCATGCAGACTATTTTTTAAATACCTGTTTTTTCTACCTCTAACTGAAATAAAAACACAGGCCAGAATCCCTTAATAATTTGTACCTTATGCTATCACACTCAATACGGAAGTATCGAATTCCCCCCATAATAAAGGGCCTGAATGGATATCACCGCCTTTTTTTTTGCCTTTTTTTGTTTGACATTTGAGGCAGGTTTCATAATAATGCACGAGCCTTATAACGCTGATTTTGAGAGGAGGGGAATAACATTGACTAAAGACGAATTGATCAATGCAGTAATCAAAACTTGTAAAGACGATGGCCTGACCAAGCGATTGACCGGAGATGTGATCGACGCCGCTTTCGAAGCTATTTCCAAAGCGATCAAGAAGGAAAAACGGTTTGCTTATCCTAGCTTTGGGACATTCACAGTTAGAAGCCGAAAAGCAAGAAAAGGTCGAAATCCTCAGACGGGTGAGGAAATTAAAATTAAAGCCAGCAAAACGGTTGGTTTTAAACCAGCACCAACTTTGAAAAGCTCTCTCTAGTTCTTTCGCTAAAAAATTAAACCGCTCACCAGAAGGTGGGCGGTTTTTTTATTGCCTCATTGCTATCTGCTAAAAAATCTTCCCGGAAAAACTCTAGGGGGAAACCAGTTTGCCAATAAAACCCGACTGTTTGAGCTGTTGTAGCATCCAAGTCGCATTCGCCGCCTTTTTAAACGCTCCCACCACCACACGAAATTGGATTCGCTCATCATAGGAAACCAGCAACAAGCCCGACAACCCGGATTTGCGCAAGGATTCCAATAGCACCTTGGCCTCTACCAACGAATCGGCTTCCCCGACCTGCAAGGCAAAGGGATAGGGAATGGCCGTTGCATGCCCACCAAAAGGTTTTTTTCTCAATATTCGGACCACCCTATGGGCCTGGCTCCACTCTGAAAACCGCCCCACATAAACCCGGTAAATCCGGGTTTTCTTGGAAATCCTGACCGGAACCCAATAAGCGTCAAATCCGTTTTTCCGCAATCGGTTGACCAAAAAAACCGCCGCAGATTCATCGGCATGACTGGAAACATGAATAACAAAAGAAAGTTTGATCGTCTTTTCAACAGCAATACTTTTATTCGCTTCAACAGCGATACTCTTATCCGCTTCAACAGCGATACTCTTATCCGCT
>CAZEBI010000129.1:4447-8189 GCA_964510355.1 uncultured Nitrospina sp.
TTATCCGCTTCAACAGCGATACTCTTATCCGCTCCAACAGCGATACTCTTATCCGCTCCAACAGCGATACTCTTATCCGTCGGGTTTGCCAAAGGTTCCCGAACTGAACGCAATTCGTAAAAATATTCACCACGTATTTTCCAACCCAATGCAGTGTGAGTCCATTCCAGTTCTTTCAGGCCCTGGCTTTTCAGGGTTGCGGAAGAAAAAGTCTGCTCAAAAAATACCAGCGGAGTGCCTTCTTTTAACATCAATATTTTGGTGGAAGTTACAAGCCGGTTTTTTTTGGGATGCCGGGCAAGAAACCTTTTTTTCCGGGCCAGGAACGGGTTTTCATTTTCCAAGAGCTGGTAATAAGCCAGATGACCTTCTGTGTCCATATTTTCCCATGTGGTCTGCCAGCCATTAACCTGTGCAAAAATATCTGCAAGGTCTTTCAACCTTTCTACAGGAAGTGGTATTTCGGGTATGGGTTTTTCCTCGGTCTCCGCCTTAACCGAAGCCGCTTTTTTTGTCAGATCCCACTCCGCAGTTTGGCTCTTTAAAATACTCCTTGCCGTATGCAAATCAATGGCAGAAATAGAATCTTCCAGGTTTTCCAGGTTCAATTGCACCCCTTGCCGGATGCCATTGATATTGCCAAATATGAATTTATCAATATTCCGCATCCAGATAGCGACCGCAATCTGAGCCGGATGGTAATTGCCGATCTTGAGTTTTTTGGCAATCGAAAAGAGTCCCTCCCCTTTTTTCAAAACATATCTCCCTTCTGAGGGAGGCAAACCCGTTTCTGCATCGGGTTTTTCCACCAAAAAAGCAGAAGTCTTGATATTCGGAGTCGTTTGCGTTTTTGCAACACCGGTTGTCAAATCAGGAAACGGTCTGGGATAAGCCCAGATAACGCCTGAAAGGCGCCTGCGATGCAGGATATGAGCTTTGACTGCAACCGGGACTATGGCCGCAGTCGGCAAAACCTCGGGCTCTTCATGGGAGGCATCAGGAGGGTTCCTCGGAATGCGGGGCGCCTTTTTATCGCTCGACTCTTCCGTTGTAAGCGCCTGTATCTCAGAAGGCACCTTTTCCTGACCCACCAAAGGTTTGGATGCAAGTTTTTCAGCGGTCTTTTCTTTCTTCCCACGGACATTCAAAGCCAGGCTTTGCTGAAAATCCACCGTTACCAGAAAATTTTCCAGCAAAGTGCCCCCGTTATGAGTGGCCCAAACCACAAGGTTAAACGAAGGAAAAAACAAGGGATTATTGGAATGGATTTGAACGGTTTTTCTCAGCCCTTCACCGGGTGTGACAGAGCTCACGACCAGAGCATCGATAATATCCTGCCTTGCAAGCCCCAGCTTTTTATAGGCCTGGGCATCTCCCAGACCCAATTCTACTGGCCCTTCAAAATCCAAATTGATTTCAAATGAAGCGCTGAACTTTTCGCCAAACTTGCTTTTAACCTGAAGTTCACCAATCGAAAACGCGAACACTTCAGGAGCCATCAGCCAAAGAACCCCAACCAGCAAAACCCCATATTTGAAAAAAAACTTCACCTCAATATCCTCTTCTTTCTTCCAGACCGACAATAGCCGTGATGGTTCACCTTTTCTATCCAACAGAAGACCCCTGAGATTTTTCATTACTCCTCTCATGCGGGGAGCTTTACATAACTCCGAGATTCTTCGTCACCTTGTTTCTCAGAATGACAAAATGACCTTTTATTGTCATGCTGAGCTTGTCGAAGCATCGCGCCTTTCTGTCTTATCGACTTATGCAAAGCTCTCATTCCACAGGGGATAGAAAGCAACTCCCAAACAAATAGAGATACCCCTAAAACATCTACAGATGATTATATATTAATCGGATTATTCTGATTTGCAAAAAGGGGTTTTCGATTTTCCCCAGGAGTGCGATCAACCTCTGCGCTTTCGCCTCAGCTCTTCTTTCTCAAACTTCTTGAACTTGCCCCGGTTCACGTCTTTCGGCATCCGGGTTTTGCGTTCATGCTGATTATGCATCCAGCCTTTTTCAATATAATGGCAGGATCGGCATTCACGGGCTCTTTTAAAACCCGGGCGATTATAGAGGTTCCTGACTTTGGAAACATGGAGGGGAGGGTCAAAGTCTTTGTGGATATGACAACTTTGGCAGTAATCACCTATGACCTTGTTGGCCTTTCCCGGGCGAAGGTCCCCCTTGAACGCCTTTTCAACCTCCAGGCTGGAACACCCAGAAAAAAGCACAAAAAATAAGACCCCCCAGAGACCCGTAAAACCAGAGGTTCTTGCAGAAAAGAAATTTTGGTTGTTCATATTGGCTAAATACTGGGCTGGAAACGGATTTTCCTGTAGTTTTTCAGAACCTTTGTGGAATAGCGCTGAGGAAGATAACCCCTCCTGAGAAATCGGCTCAACCGAGATGGCCCCTGATTATAGGCCTCTAAGGCAAGAGTCATGTCCCCAAAACGGTCGACCAGTTTGCTCAGGTAGTACGCTCCCAAGGCTATATTCTCCCTGGGGTTATACAGGGTGTGGGTTCCCTTCCATTGCAAACGGATTTCGGATGCCATCGCGATGGCCGTAGTGGGTTTCAACTGCATCAAACCATGAGCATTCCGGTTTGATCGCGCCCTGTTATAAAAAGAACTCTCGGTAATGATCAAAGCCGTAAGAAAAAGAGGGTCGTACCCGTATTTCTTGCTCTCCATCAAAATCCATTCAGGAATCTTGACAGCACTGCTTTCATCCAAGCCCGTGTTATAATTAGCGATGATCAGGCGTATTTTTTCCCGGATCTGGTTATCGTAGGCCCGTTCATTTTGCAAGCGCAGTTCTTTTGCCCTGTTGAACACACCTTCCTCCACATGGCCTACTGCGGAAAAGAATGGCGATAATCCACTAACGTATTGGGGGGTTTTGCCCGTAAAGAACCCTGTAAACGCTAAAACTAAAAGAAGCGGAACTAGTATCTGTTTTGCTTTGTAGAAGGTCATATTCTCTTAACGGCAGTTCGAAATGTAAATAAAGTTAATCTGGAAAAACAGGTCTGTACATCCGAATGAAAAAGGCGAGAAGGCCTCATGCTGGCAGGTAACGCCATCCGGGTCTATCAGTGCTTATTATATTAAAGTAACCATTCCTTGTCAATCGAGTCCGCTCAGATTGTCGGGGAATATTATTTGGCAAGGGATTAGGCATTTACATTTTACTACAGAAAAAATATAATACTTACTGTAAATATTTGATTTATACCGTGTTATGAAAATATCCTGCCCGGATTGCCAAGCTACTTATGATGCCGACCTCCCCGATTTGACTGAAAAAGGGGCTCAGGTCGAGTGTGCCCAATGCCAGCACAGTTTTTTAGTTATGCCAGAGGCCAGCCCGGTGGGAACCTCTTCGCTTGCCGACAGCCCGGATGATGAAGACCATGAACCCCAGACATCGGACGAGGAGAATCTCGATGACCTGCTGGATCAGTTGATCAGTGAGGATGAGAGTGCGAATGAAGACCCTTCTGAACCCGACCCGGAACTCGACAATATGTTCGATGACCTCATCAGCGGCGACATGCAATCGGGCACAGAAGAAACTCAGGAACCAGCGACCGATGCCGATGGCGCAGATGGACCCGAACTCGACAATATGCTCGATGACCTCATCAGCGGGGACAAACAAACCTCAACCGAGGCCGAAGAAACCCCATTGGATTTAGGTGATGGGGAGGAATCGGAATTAGACACTAT
>CAZEBI010000130.1:0-8187 GCA_964510355.1 uncultured Nitrospina sp.
ATTTGGGCTCGGTACGCTGGAGGGTTTTTAGTCTATCTGCCAGGGTCTGGGGTTTTTCGTTGCGGTTTTGTAGAAAACGGGTGAACCAGTCCAAACCTTTGCCAAGATTCGGGTCCATTTTTATAGCGCGGTCATAATCGGTAATGGCTTGCGGGTAAAGCCCCATTCGATCCTGCAAAATACCTCTGTTCGCAAAAGAAACGGCAGAGCCGGGATCACGTTCGAGCACTGTGTCAAACGCTTCCAGGGCTTCTTTGTCCCGCCCCAACTGCATCAGCGTCCGGGCTCTTCCCCTTTGTGCATGAATGAATTCCGGGTACTCCCGGATACTGGTTTCATAACCTTGCAGAGCTTCTTCATATTTCCCATCGGTATAAAGCCCCACCGCACGACTGAAGGCAGGTCCACCGGGATGCGTTGCCGGTCCTGCACCTTTATAAAAAGCCCACGCCAGTGACGTGAAAATCAGTGCTATCCCAAAATAACGGATTTTCTTGTAAACCGTATCGGCATTCATAACAACGGAAGAATTAACGCTGAAGTTCCCAATAGGCGAGGCGGAGGCCATCTTTCTGAGATTTGCGGGTAAATCGCTCGACAGCTTGGGTCGCAATTTTTTCACCTTTATAAACCGCATTGACAAATTTTGCCACGATCTCCGGGTGGTCCTGACCAAAATCAGGAACCTTTTTACCCACCCAGTCGTAGGTAGATTCATCTGCCGTATAAAATTTCAGAAAGGTCGAAAGATGCAGGATCAAACTATTTCGTCCCACATTTTGAGGTTTGCGTCGCCCTTTTGAAGCGGAAATGGAAAGTTGCAGGCCCCCTATCCTTCTACGGGAATCCATCCGGTCTTTTCCAGGTAAATATTTTGCGGCCAGAAAACAGGTAGCCAACACACTGCTTTCCAGGTTCCCGTAAGGAAACTCGTTATCGCCCTGTTGCAGCCGCTTCATTTTACCCATCACCGACTTGCCTTTTGGCGAACAACAAAAATGGGCACGCCATACCTTGAATTCTTTAACCGTCTCAATCATCGAAAAACAGCCCTTCGCTAATTACTGCTGGCGGGGTCCGACTCCAGATTTTGTTCCGCAACATAAGTCTGACTACCTCGCTGATGAACCAGAACATGGTACCAGGGTTTATCTTTGGGGGGTTTGCTCCGAGCCATATCGTCATACCATTCATCGGTCTGCTTAAACTCCAAGTCCACACCGAGAATAATTCCCCGGTAGTCAAACAGTTTATGGTGGATCAACTGACCAATACAGAATTTTGCTTTGATCGTGCTCATCGTTTATCTACAAGTCTGATGTTTGCATTTTACAGCCCACTTCCCGGCAGGCTGAAATCATTAATTTTTCTTCCGGCACTCGTAGGTATCATCCGAGGTCCATATCACTTCAATATAATCCGGAACCTGAGTTTTGCTGTCCAGGATAGACAATTGCAATTCATCAGGGGAAATATTTTTAACTGTGCTGAGGTCTATCCCTGAAAATTTCGCCTCGATGAGTTCCGCCCCGGAAAAATCACAATCGGTAAGGTCCGCACCTCTGAAATCTGCATCGCCTAATTTTGCGTCCACAAAACAGGCAGACTTTAAACAGGCACGTTTAAAATTGACCTCGCTTAAATTGGCGCCAGAGAAATCAACTTCGCTACAGTCTGCATCATTAAGTTCTGCGGCAGTCAAATCGGCCCGAACCATTTTCGCACCGACCAGCTTGCCCTTGCACAGGTTGGCACCGCGGCTGAAATATCCCTCACGCTGGTAGCGCCCGGAAAGTTTGGCCTCGGTCAAATCTGCACCTGTCAGGTTTGCACCAAGAAGATTAGCTTCTACCAGCTTGGTTCGAATCAAGTCCGCTTTCATCAACTCTGCCCCAGAGAGATTGGCCCCCATCAAATCAGCGTCATTGAGAGTAGATCCCTGAAAGTTCACCTTGCTAAAATTTGCTTTAAGAAGACTGGCACCTGAAAGATCGGCATTGCTGAAATCCGCCCGCATGGCTTTGGCGGAAAAAAATTTAGCCCCCGACAAATCTGCGCCACTTAAATTGACCGACACCAGATTGGCAGAAATAAAATTAGCGTTTTTCAAGTCTGCACCGGATAAATCCAAATCTTTCAGATCCACACCTTCAAGATTTTTTTTCGCCTGCACCACTTCTTCTTTATTCCAGATACTCATAATTTTAGGATTATCTTTCAGATTCTATGATTACACATAACAGCACAAGGTAATAATCTATTCATCTCACCGCCCAAAGTCAAATACTTCTCATCCCTAGCAAATTCTGGGCAGTTGCTCGCCAACCATCATATCAACAATCCGCTCGCCGCCAAAGCCTGTTTTCAAAATCACCCTTTGCTGAGGAGCCGCAACCACTTCCCCGATAATTGCCGCTTCCTTTCCTTGCGGGTGTGAGCGCATGACTTGCAAAACCTTCTGGCAATGCTCGGCTGGAACAACCGCCACCAACTTCCCCTCATTGGCCAGGTAAAGCGGGTCGAGGCCAAGAATTTCACATATGCCTTTTACGGCATTTCGAAGGGGAATTTTTTTTTCATCCAGTTCAATGCAGATATTGGAACTTTGAGCAAATTCGTTGAGAACAGTAGCCACACCGCCACGGGTGGCATCCCGTAAACAATGAATATCAGCGCAAATGCCTAACATGGCCTGGACGATGTCGCTCAATGGCTGACAATCACTTTCAATGGATGACTCCAGAGAAAACTCGCCTCGGGCGGAAAGAATTGCGGCACCATGGTCTCCGATGAATCCGTTGATTAAAATCAAATCGCCGGGCTTAGCCTGGGTAGAGGCAATATTTGCCCGTTCCGGGATGACCCCTATACCCGCGGTATTGATAAATATTTTATCTGCGGCACCACGCTGAACCACCTTGGTATCGCCCGTCACAATACATACCTTGGACTTTTCCGCTGCGACTTTCATGGATTCTGTTATTCGACCCAGAGTTTCCAAAGGCAGTCCTTCTTCCAGTATGAACCCGCAACTCAAATACAAAGGGATAGCACCACTCATTGCAAGATCATTGACCGTACCATTAACAGCCAGCTTGCCGATATCACCACCGGGAAAAAAAAGTGGGTCCACCACATAAGAATCTGTCGTGAAAGCCAATCGATCCCCAAGAGCAAGCAACTCTTTAAGATCGAAACGAGCTTGATCTTCCAGCTCTGCCAAAGCCGGATTATCAAAACTTTTCACAATCACGTCTTTGATAAGGTCACGCATAGCCTTGCCACCACTGCCATGGGAAAGGGTGATGGTCTCAGAGCGCATTTTCATATCGCCTATCGAATTCAATGATTTTGTCGTCCATACGAATAATATGCCGCGCAGGCTCCTTCTGTGGAAACCATCAACGCCCCTAAAGGGGTTTCCGGGGTGCACGTCGTGCCAAACACTTTACAGTCTTTAGGTTTGAGAACTCCTTTTAGAACATCGCCACATTCACAGGATTCGGGGTCGGCAATCTTCAAATCAGGCAACGAAAATTTCCGTTCCGCATCGTAACCGGCATACTCTTTGCGAACACGTATGCCGGAGTGATCGATCGACCCCAGGCCCCTCCATTCAAAAAATTCCCTCAGTTCAAAAACCTTGTCAATCGCTTCCAGAGCATTTTTATTTCCTGCACTCGCAACCACACGTCCGTACTGGTTCTCAATTTCATGGCGCTTTTCCTGCAACTGATGCAAGACCATCCAAATGGCCTGCAAAATATCCAACGGCTCAAAACCTGCTATGACCAGCGGCTTGCTGTATTGTTCGGCAATAAATGCGTAGGGGTGCTGACCGATGACCATGCTCACATGTCCCGGCCCCAAAAACCCGTCCAACTGCAAACCTGGCGAGTCAAGAATGGCTTTTATCGTCGGGATAATCGTAATATGATTGCAAAACAACGAGAAGTTTTCGATGCCTTCTTCTTGTGCCTGCAATACCGTCAACGCCGTACTGGGCATGGTGGTTTCAAATCCTAATGCGAAAAAAACCACCTCTTTATCAGGATTTTTTCGAGCCAGGTCCAAAGCATCCAGAGGGGAATACACCATACGCACATCGGCGCCTTCGGCGCTTGCCTGGAGAAGGCTTTTTTTCGAACCGGGAACCCGCATGGCATCGCCAAAGGTAGTGAGAATAACCTGCGGGTGTTCCGCCAGTGCCACACAGTCATCCACCCTCCCCCTGGGCAATACACAGACCGGACAACCCGGACCGTGGACCAGTTCAATCTCTGACGGTAACAATTGCTTGATTCCGTAACGGAAAATCGTATGCGTGTGACCGCCACACACTTCCATAAGATGCAGGGGGCGCTCTTTACCGGCTTGCACTTGTCTAGCCAGCACAGAAATTTCCCCCAACCATTTTCGCGCCTGCTCCGGATCGCGGAATTCATCGACATATTTCATAGATTCTCCCTACTTTCTTTCGCGCCTGCTCCGGATCGCGGAATTCATCGACATATTTCATAGGTTCTCCCGACTTTCTTTCGAGCCTGCTCCGGGTCACGAAACTCATCAACATATTTCATAGATTCTCCCGACTTCCTGCCGAGTTTTTCATGGCGCGAATTTCTTCTTGAACTTCTCCAAGTTCGTGGAGCAAGGCAAGTGTTTTTTCCGCTTCCTCAGCGTTAATGCGGTTCATGGCAAACCCGACATGGATCAACACCCAGTCGCCAACACAGGATTCGGGCGAATGCTCGTCATCCACAATGCAGGCAATATTGATTTTCCGCTTCACACCCGCAACATCCACCATGGCAAGCTTATCTTCAGCACTGGTTATTTCTATTATTTTCCCAGGAATTCCTAAACACATATCTTTGATTCCTTATCCATACAACGAGCCGCCGCGACCATGGCCTGCCCCAGGGAAACTCCGCCATCATTGGCAGGAACCCGGCTATGGGTTAAAACGGTATAATTTTCTTTGCGTAAATTCAGGGCCACCTGCTCTAATAAAATTCTGTTTTGGAAAACCCCGCCAGACAACACCACCTTATTGATAAAACCTTTTTGGTTTTGCGAAGAGATTTTTTTAATCATGCGCGTGATGACACAAGCCAGCCCCATATGAAACTTCGCCGCGATCATACCTTTTGGAATGCCCTTCTGCAAATCCTCAAAAAGTGTTTTCCACATGAGATGAGGATCAATAAAACAGGGATGGTCTCCGTCAAGAGAGTCCGTGATAGTGAAGGGATAACCGGACCCCTCATTCTCGCAAATAAATGTTTCGTCTACTATGGCTTCCAACTCCATTGCCGCCTGCCCTTCATAAGAAACTTTCTCACGACAAACTCCCAGCGCCGCCGAAACCGCATCGAATAATCTTCCGGCGGAGCTGGATTCCGGACATTGCATTTTTTTCTCGATCATGACCTGAAAAGTGTTTACCGGTTTGGCTTGTAAAAATTTTACCAGTTCCAGATCCCCATAGTCAGCCATAAATTTCTTCCAGCCCAGGGTGGTTAAAATATGGGCCAGGATATTTCTCCAGGGTTCCAGCATCGCCTGGTTACCGCCAAGCAAGGGAATGGGCTTGAAACTTCCCAGACGTTTGAAACTTCGGTAATCGGCAAGAAGAAATTCCCCTCCCCATAAGGATTCACCTTCACCATAACCCAAGCCATCCAGCGCGACCCCCAGTACCGGCGTGGAATTTAAAGGAATATTATTTTCAGCCATGCAGGACGCAATATGAGCATGATGGTGTTGCACTGCTAAAACATCCAGGTCTTCGCGTTCTGCCCATTCGCGCCCGAGTTTTGTCGACAGGTATTGCGGGTGGCAATCCACCACCAGCGCTTGCGGGACATGTTGAAAGAGTTGCAGGTATAAATCAATATTTTTGCGGTAATCATCGAAGCTTAGAGAATTTTTTAAATCCCCTATATGCTGGGAGAGGAAGGCTTGGCCATTTTTGATCAAACAGAACGTGTTTTTGAGTTCACCGCCCAAAGCCAATAATTGCGGAGCACCTTCAAAGCCGGGTGGCAAAAGGAGTGTATCGGGTGCATAGCCTCGTCCCCGTCGCAGCAAATGCGGTTTCCCATCCATGACACGAACAACCGAGTCATCAACACGATTGACAATATCCCGATCATGGAACAAAAAATGATCGGCGACATCTTTGAGACGATCATAAGCCTCATGATTATCGATGCATTGCGGCTCATCCACAAGGTTGCCGGAAGTCAATACGAGGGGACGATTCATAGGCTCTAAAAGCAAATGATGCAACGGAGTGCCGGGTAGCATGAAACCGTAAGTATTCATGCCCGGTGCTACCGTATCAGGCAGAGATTTTTCTCCAGTTGCAGAAAGAAGGACGATTGGCGCACGGGGACTTTGCAACAAAGATTTTTCAAGTTCACTGAGCGAGCAGTATTGCGCAATGATTTTAATATCTCTAGCCATAAGGGCCAAAGGTTTGCCATAGCGTTGCTTGCGTGAGCGAAGTTTTTCAACCGTTGTTTTATTCGTGGCATCGCATGCCAGGTGAAACCCACCAATTCCTTTGATGGCGAGAATACCCCCTTGCTGTAGCAGGGTGCAGGCCTCACCGATTGCATCCGGTGCGACATCCATATCGAGGGTAACTTTTGGCCCGCAAGATGAGCAGGCAATGGGTTGTGCATGAAAACGGCGATCTTCCGGATCGGAGTATTCGCCCTGGCATGGAGCGCATATTTCAAACGCAGCCATGCTGGTATGAGCGCGGTCGTAGGGCATCGCCGAAACAATAGAGAGTCGAGGACCACAATGGCTGCAGTTTGTAAACGGATACCTATAACGACGGCCCCGGTTCAGGATTTCTTCGAGGCAATCGGAACATGTTGCGGTATCCGGGATAATCCCCGTTCGCACAGTTTGTTTGTCACTTTTGACAATTTTAAAATCATCGAAAGGACAGATAGCATTGATCGGGTTTCGTTCTATATTATCTATGCGTGCCAAAGTGGGAGGGTTATTGCTCAAGAGTCTCAGGAACCGATCCAACTCATGTTTGCATCCCCAGGCGCGAATCAGAACTCCTTCGCCATCGTTCAACACCTCGCCGGCCAAACCACATTCTCTGGCAAAGCGCCATACCGCCGGGCGAAAACCCACACCCTGAACCAACCCCCTGACGCGAATGCTTTCCCCCTGACCCGAAGGGGAAGTTTGAGAAGAAGGAGCCATAACGAACCTTTTTACCCATAAACAAAACCACCCGGTGAGGCGGTTTTTGGAGATGCCCTTATATTATGATGCCCCCGAGGCGATTCGAACGCCTGACCTACGGATTAGGAATGTTAAATTGACGTTTTTAGGAAGTTCTTGATTTCAGGCTGGTTTCCCTTATCTGCTTTGTTTTTAGGTATTTAGAAGTGCTCTGCATGTTCCATCAATTCCATAAAATCCGCCTCAGTGGAAAATTTCTATCATAATTTTATCATAGACGAACAGATATTTAATTTTAAACTTGGCTATATTTTGGACCTGAGAATGATGGCTGATTAGAACTCCCTGCTCCAAACTTTGATTCCAGGTCGGTTTTCCATATCGCCCTTATTTTAGCGGACATTTACCATTTTCAAAAAGTAGACCAAAGGGAGTGGTAGCCCCAAGGTGATTCCAACCCCTGCTTTCGGCGTAAGAAGCCGATGAACTACAATATTCAACTTTTTGAGCTATTGCCGATCCTTCTTTTGAGGATTTGGCAAATTTTTGACAAGGATGACCATGCTGTGGGGTTTGTCAGGGGATCAAGAAAACCCCCTTCATTATCAACATCAACCAGCAATATTTTATGCTTTCTGCTGTCTCTGTTTTTAATTCACGATGAAGGTCAAATTAAATTAATCCGAATTACCTTGCTATATGGCCCCGTCAGAGTATCCTAATAGTAACCCCTCCTCTATTACCTATCGAGCTAAGGGAAAAACACAACTTGGGATTTTTAAATTTTGCCACTCCCCCTTTGGAGTGGCTTTTTTTTGCCTTCAATACTTGAGTTGAAAAGCTATAAAAAGGGGCAATTTTATGCATGAAGTTAAAGTGTACGACAGTTCTGGAAAATTAAAAAAGGTGATTTCAACACAAACCTTAAACATACGCTCAAAACAGCAGTTGGAAACCCCATCAATGTTC
>CAZEBI010000131.1:0-8158 GCA_964510355.1 uncultured Nitrospina sp.
TAGCATCCATGGCCAGTTGCAGGCAGGGGAATCTTTCAAAATCCGGTGCCTCAAAGGTGAGGTTCCCCATTGCGGCCAGATCTAAAGAAGGCAGTTCACTTTCAAACCGATCCGGGTAAGTCAGCGCATAAGCGATGGGAACCCGCATATCGGGAATGCCCAACTGCGCCATGATGGATGTATCGACAAACTCGATCATCGAATGAATGATGCTCTGCGCATGAACAATGACCTCGACCTTCGTATCCAGGCCGAACAGCCACTTGGCTTCTATATATTCGAGGCCCTTGTTCATCATGGTCGAAGAGTCGATGGTGATTTTGGCTCCCATACTCCAGTTGGGGTGGTCGAGCGCTTCTTTCACCGTGACGTTTTCCATCTGCTTGAGGGTAAAAGTTCTGAACGGTCCGCCGGACGCGGTCAGGATAATTTTCTTGATACGTTTGGGATTTTCGCCGTTTAAAACCTGGAAAATTGCGCTGTGTTCGCTATCAATAGGAATGATGCGGGTGTTTGTGCGTTCCGCTTCTTTAAGGACCAGTTCCCCTGCTATGACGAGCGTTTCTTTATTGGCGAGTGCCAGGTTTTTACCCGCTTTGAGGGCGGCAAGTGCCGGGAGCAAACCCGCACTTCCAACCACTCCGGAAACAACCAGATCGGCCTCCGGCAACGTAGCGACACAAACCGTGCCCTCCTGACCGGAAACAATTTCTACATCGAGATCACCCACAAGCTTTTTGAGCGCATCTATTTTCGTGGTGTCAAACAGGGCCGCTAGCGCGGGTTTGAATTTTCCAATCTGGTGGGCAAACAGTTCTACGTTACTTCCGGCGGACAGGGCGCAAATCTGAAAATTTTCAGGATAACGCTCTATGACATCCAGCGTATTGACACCGATAGAACCCGTTGAGCCCAGAAGGGATATTTTTTTCATGTGGATGTCCTGACAACAAGAGGGGGTTTAAGAGGAGGATCGGTCCTCTTATTATGTCCCCAGGAACAATTGGTAATAACAATAGAAAGCCGGGCCGGCGAACAATAAACTGTCAATACGGTCCAAAAAACCGCCGTGGCCCGGAATCAATGAGCCGGAATCTTTTACCCGACAATTTCTTTTTATCAGAGATTCCGAAAAATCTCCAAACTGACCGATGATACCGCATATAAAGGCCACAATCAAACAATGCGTTAGCGAGAATTCTGTAAAAAACCATAAATGGGCGAGCCCTGCGGCTACAAGGGTTCCCAGTATATTGGCGATAGCCCCTTCCACGGTTTTATTGGGGCTGACCTCAGGGAGCAGCTTGCGCTTGCCAAAGTTTCGACCGCCATAATAAGCCGCCGCGTCACCGGCCCAGATCAATAGCATGAGAAACACGATCATTTGGCTACCGCCTTCCAGACTGCGGATCAACAGAAAGTATCCGCCCAACCCCGCAATATAGAAAACCCCTAATAGCGTGTAGGCAATAGGGTCTAAAGCCATGCGCATATTTTTCCCCCTAAAGAACCAGGTGGCAAACAAAACCAGGGGAAACAGGACGACAAAAATAAGCAGAAATTTTGTGCCGAGATAGAAACCCAATAAAAGCAGGAAGCTCAACACCCCCCCTTCGATGGGAAAACCCTCCACGCCCATATTTGAAATCATGGAAAAGTATTCGTAGCCAGCAACCAAAACAATAGCCACAACAAAACAAAAGAACAAAAGGGGGGAACCATACAACACCACTCCCAGCACAAGCGGAATGGCAATGACCCCACTGATAATGCGTGTCAAGAGCCTGCTCCTGTCCGATTTGCATGAGCCGGAATATTTTTTGGGGTAACGGGTTTCACAATAGGAGGGTCAATGTTTAGGCTTTTACAATTTGCTCTTGCGTCATTCCAAAGCGTCGCTCTCTGCCCTGGAAATCGATAATAGCGTTCAGGAAATCTTCGTCCGAAAAATCTGGCCACAATACATTGCTATAAAACAATTCGGTGTAAGCGCTCTGGTACAAAAGAAAATTGCTGATCCTTCTTTCTCCACTGGTACGGATAATCAGGTCCGGATCGGGAAGCGGGTAGGTGGAAAGAAACGATTCAAACAGAGGCAAGTCAATTTCTTCCGGCCTGAGTTCCCCCAAGCGCACCTGCTCGGAAATTTTTTTTACGGCATCCACGATTTCTTGTCTGCCCCCGTAACTCAGGGCCAAAGTAAGAACCATGCCGGTATTGTTACAGGTATCCTCTATGGAATAACGGATCAGTTTTTGAATCGCTTCAGGCAAGTCCTCAGTATGCCCAATGACATTGAAACGAATATTCTCTTCTTTCATTCGTTTCACTTCCTTCTTCAAATAATAATCCAGAATTTTCATGAGTGTGCTGATTTCCAGAGAAGGGCGGTTCCAGTTCTCATCGGAAAACGAATAAAGGGTCAGAGCTTCCAGTTTGAGTTTGCGGCCCAGGGTGACAATGCGGTCCACAACTTTAACGCCAGCCCAATGACCTTCAACACGGGGAAGGGAATGATTTTTTGCCCAGCGACCATTGCCATCCATAATAATGGCAACATGCCTGGGCAAACGATGGGGGTCTATTTTTTCCGCTGTATTGACCAAGAAGGCGGCTCCTGATTAATCGACCATACCGGGCAGTGAGAAGAAGAGAGGTTTTCTGATAAACATACTACCCTTGGATAGTACAAAAAATTGCTTCATACATCCATCACATCTTTTTCTTTGGCGTGAGAAACCTTATCGACTTCGGCAACAAACTTGTCGGTCATTTTCTGGACATCATCAGTGCTTTTATGGCTCTCGTCCTCAGAAATCTCATGGTTTTTTTCAGCTTTTTTCAGCTTGTCGTTAATATGCTTGCGCACATTGCGAATAGCTACCTTGCATTCTTCCGCGTATTTTTTTACCAGCTTGACCAATTGCTGTCGGCGCTCATTGGTCAGCGGCGGAATGGTGAGCCGGATCATCTTGCCATCGTTGTTGGGGGTCAACCCAAGGTCTGAAGACTGGATGGCTTTTTCGATTTCCTTTAAAATCGATGCTTCCCAGGGCTGGACCGTCAGGGTTTGGCTGTCGGGAGTTCCCAGAGTTGCCACCTGCTGTAAGGCCGTTGGGGTTCCATAATAATCCACCTTGAGATCATCCAGCAGGGCTATCGAAGCCTGCCCTGTGCGTAATTTGCCCAACTCGCTGTGCAGGTGGTCGATGGAAACCCGCATTTTCTTTTCCGCGTCCTGAATTAAATCAGCAATCATTTTCAGACCCCCACTTTGGTGCCAAGGTTTTCACCCAGCAGAACCCGTTTAATACTATGTTTATTACGCACATTAAAAATAACCAATGGCAATTTGTTATCCATGCAAAGGGAGATCGCGGTTGAATCCATGACCTTCAAACCCTTGTTGAGCACATCCAGATAGGACAGTTCCTCGAATTTTACTGCCGACTTATCGGTCATGGGGTCGGCGGTGTAAATTCCATCGACCTTCGTGGCTTTGAAAATTACTTCTGCGCCAATTTCCATGGCTCTCAGAGATGCCGCAGTATCGGTGGTGAAATAGGGGTTGCCCGTCCCGCCGGCGAATATGACAACGCGCCCTTTTTCAAGATGACGAATCGCACGGCGACGCACATAGGATTCCGACACCGCCTGAATTTCGACCGCTGATAGCACACGGGTGGGGATTCCGACGCGCTCTAAAGCATGTTGCAACGCCAAACCATTGATCACTGTTGCGAGCATGCCCATATAGTCGCCCGTGGTGCGTTCGATACCGATAGAGCTCAAGGAGGCACCTCGCAGAATATTGCCGCCTCCAATGACGATGGCAATTTCCACTCCCAAATCTTTGGCCTCACGGATTTCTTCCGAAATATTCGTCAGCGCGCCCTCATCGAGGCCAAACTCCCCTTCGCCTGCGGCAAGGCTTTCTCCGCCGAGCTTCAATAAAATCCTTTTATAAACCGGTTTGTCCATTAAATCTCGAATCTTGAAAATTGACCAAGATTGATATTTTCACCCAGCAGGGCAATTTTCTGTTTGATCAAATCGCCGATGGTAACATTGGTGTCCTTGACGAATTTTTGCGCAAGCACGCAGTTTTCTTCGTAGAATTTTTCCATTTTTCCGGTCACGATTTTTTCGATGATGTTTTCCGGTTTTCCCGATTCCTTGGCCTGATGGGAATAAATCTCCCGCTCGGTTGCCAGCATTTTTTCTGTGACCTCTTCACGGGAGGCAAAACGCGGTTTGGCGGCGGCGATATGCATGGCAATATCTCTTCCCAGTTCTTGAAAATCAGGGGTGTTCGCGACAAAATCCGTTTCGCAATGGAGCGCCAACAACACTCCGATTTTACTGCCCTGATGAATATAGGGGATAACTTTTCCTTCAGAGGTCTGACGGTCGGCTTTTTTATCGGCCTTGGCCAAGCCTTTTTTCCTGAGAAAGACAATCGCATCTTCCGTATTGCCCTGGGTTTCTTTCAGGGCTGATTTGCATTCCATGATTCCTGCGCCCGACTGGGAGCGCAACTCCTTGACCATCGCAGCAGTTATTTCCATTCCATTTCCTTAATCAATAAAATTGTTTATTAAAAATTAATTTTTTCCACGATAACCTGCACTCCCCGCTCCCGGATTTTGTCTCTACGGGATATGCCTTGGGATGCTTGTATGGGATCTCTTATTCGGTGGTTTTCTCCAAAGCGGCCTTTTTAAAAAGTTCATGCGGGCCACTCGGCGTGGCCAGCGATGACGCTGGGCTCAGTGAGCAGTTATCTCGGCACAATCGAGTCATTGCATCTGCCTGTGGCGACTCTCGCCGGCGACCGATGACAATTCTCAGAGAGGCCTATACCCTATAATAGGAACGATAGTGTTCAGGCAGGCACTGGATTTAGCTTTTTCCATCGCTGCTGGCAGCCGGAGCCGCTTTCGGCGAATCACCGGGTTTTTCCTCGGTGTTTTCTTTTGTTTCAGCCTTTTTAGCGGCGGCTTTTTTAGCCTCAGCTCTTTTAGCTTCGGCCTTTTGGGCCTCAACCTTTTTAGCCTCGGCCTTTTGGGCTTCAGCCTTTTTATTGGCTTCGGCTTTCAGGGCTTCCGCTTTTTTAGCTTCGATTTTTCTAGCTTCTTCTTTTTCGGCGTTTTCTTTTTCCTGGCGGATTCTGTTCATCTCTTGCCCTTCCAGGCAAATATCCGCAAGTCGGCTGGCAAACAGTTTGATGGAACGCATCGCATCATCGTTTGCCGGGATGGGATAATCCACGTCATCCGGGTCGGAGTTGGTATCGACCATGGCTATGATTTTGATTCCCAGCTTCTTACCCTCAGCCAGCGCTATTTTTTCTTTTCGGGTATCAACGATGAAGAGAGCATCCGGCAAATCCTTCATATGTTTGATGCCCCGGAAAAATTTATTCAGCTTGTCAATTTCTCTTCTCATTTTCAGAGCTTCTTTTTTATGCATGGCATCGAACTGATTTTCTTCATCCATTTTTTCCAGTTCGTGCAAGCGGGCAATACTTTTGCGAATGGTGGCAAAGTTTGTCAGAGTTCCACCCAACCACCTTTGGTTGATATAGTACATTCCGCAACGGGTGGCTTCTTCGGCAATCAACTCTTGCGCCTGTTTTTTGGTTGCGACAAAAAGAATCTTCTTACCGGCCTGCGCCATTTCCCGAACAACTTTTTCAGCGACCTGGAAATGCGACAGGGTTTTCTGCAAGTCAATAATATATATTCCGCTGCGTGCCCCATAAATATAAGGCTTCATTTTGGGGTTCCAGCGATTGGTCTGATGTCCAAAATGGACCCCGGACTCGAGTAGTTGTTTCATCGTAACTTCAGACATGTAAACTCCTTAAAAGTAAATGGGTTATACCTTCGCTTCCATCGTTTCGCGCCAAGAACCCGTAGGCCACCCTTGGCTTGATCCGGAAACGTGCGTAATTTTTTGGGAAGCTCCCGATAAGGGAAACTAAGTGTGGCCCAGACTAACACACCCAACCCCATGTGACAACACCTTCGCTCCCCTTAATAGCGGGGAAAGGGGTGGCGAGTAAAAAATTGCCCCGGCTTGCCAAGCTCCCTCTTTCATGCAGGTGGGTTGGCTTAAAATGCGGACGTTTAATTGCTTGACGGGTTATTGCCAGTCGGCCCCACGCCTAGTGGTGGTCGGCCCAGGTTGATGCCGATGGATTCGGCGGTATGGATCAATTGTGAGTCGGAGGGCACCTGGCGAACGATTCCCGCCAGGCTTTTGAGCGGCACCAGCACAATATCGCGAGCTTGCAACGCCACCATATTGCCAAACTTGCCTTCGGCGGCGGCTTTCACCGCCTGGATTCCCAGCCGGGTGCCGAGAACCCGGTCAAATGACAGGGGAGTGCCACCTCGTTGGGTATGCCCCAAAACTGTGCAACGCACTTCAAGTTCAATCTGGTCACTCAATTGTTTTGCCAGGTAATTGCCCACCCCGCCCAGCTGGGCTACTCCCTGCAAGCGTGTGGATGCCGCTTCACTGGTGATGGCTTCTTTGCCAATCTCTTTGGCACCCTCTGCTACCACCATGACGCTGAAAGGGCTTCCACCCTCTTGCCGCAAGCGGATTTTTTCCAGCACTTGTGCCAGGTCATAGGGGATTTCCGGAATAAGGATGACATGGGCTCCCCCGGAAATTCCGGCTTCCAGGGCAATCCAACCGGTGTCCCGGCCCATGACTTCTAAAATCATGACCCGCTGATGGCTTTCTCCAGTGGTTTGCAGACGGTCCAGCGCATCACAAGCCACCTGCACGGCGGTCTGATAACCGAAGGTGTAGTCGGTGCCCATCAGATCGTTATCGATTGTTTTGGGGATGCCGATCACCGGCAGGCCCCTTTCAAAAAACTTGTGACCCAGCTGCAAGGTTCCATCCCCGCCCACCACAAACAAGCAGTCCAGATCCAGACGCTTGAAATTGTCGATCGATTGTTGAGAATAATCCTGAGTGGTCAGGCGACCGTCTTTGTCGAACTGGCGGTACTCAAAAGGATCGCCTTTATTGGTGGTCCCGAGAATGGTTCCCCCCAGGGGCAGGATGTCCTTGGTTCCGGCGACATCAAGTTTTCGGTGCCGGTCAAAGATCAGGCCCTCGAACCCCTCCTCAATGCCTATGACTTCGGCCCCGTAGCTGATAATTGCGGACCGGGTGACCGCCCGGATCACTGCATTGAGACCGGAGCAATCGCCTCCGCCTGTCAGAATCCCGACACGTTTAAGGTTCATGGGCATCTCTATTTATTCAATGGTGAGTGATGGATTAACTTGGCTCAACGAGTCTCTATGCTCTATTGGCCTCCCTTTGCCAAGGAGACCTTTGCATAATAAGTCGTAATAAACTAAATATAAATTCCCCTCCCTTCATAGGGACTCAAGCCCGATGAGTTGAGGGGTTGAGCAGGGAGGGTTGGATGGTGAATTTCAGCAAAAAAATCCACACCCCTTCAGGCCGTCACTGAAGCAGTGCCCCTCATGAGAGGGGAGGATCAATAAAAAATATAAGGTTATGCAAAGCCCTTCCTGACAAGGGGCTTATGGAGAAACAGCCGTCTGTATCGGTTGAGCGATCAAGTCATAATCGGCAACCCGGTCAATGCGTACAGGAATGATCTGTCCGGGCTCGGCTTCACATTTTTCCAGTAAAACCTGTCCGTCAATATCCGGGGCCTGGGAAGCGAGCCTTCCGGTCATCAGATAGTTTTCTTGCGGGTCAAAACCCTCCACTAAAACCGATTCCACCTTGCCCAGGCGGTCGCGGTTTTTGCGTAGAACGATTTCTTTTTGAAATTCCATCAGGGTGTTCCGGCGCTCTTCTTTGATTTGCTGCGGCACCCGGTCGGGATAATCGTAAGCGGTGGTGCCTTCCTCATCCGAATAAGTGAAAATTCCAACATGGTCAAATTCCATTTCACAAAGGAACCGGACCATATGTCGAAAATGCGTTTCGGTCTCACCGGGAAACCCGGTGATAAATGTGGTTCGCAATGCGACTCCCGGAATTTTCTGCCGCACTTGATCGAGCATTTTTCGCACCCCGCCTTCGGTTTCCTGCCGCGTCATACTTTTAAGCATCTCGTCATACGTGTGTTGCAGGGGCACATCAATATAACTGC
>CAZEBI010000132.1:0-8154 GCA_964510355.1 uncultured Nitrospina sp.
CACCATTCCGGCGTTGGTGAACATGAGGGTCGGGTCATTTTGGGGAACCAGAGGGCCGCTGGGTACAACCGTGTGCCCCCGGTCTTCAAAATATTGCAGGAATTTTTTTCTAATTTCGTCGCCGGTCATAATTTAAGTTGAGGTGTGTCAGGGTTAAACGACACCTGCCTTGAGAATATCGTGCAGATGAATGATTCCTTCTATTTGCTGCTCATCATTGACCACAATCAGGGATGTGATGGAATTGTCCTGCATGATTCTAACGGCTTTAGCCGCCAGAGTATCTTTTAAAATTGTTTTGGGATGGCTGGCCATCATATCTTTTGCGTGAGTTTGGGAGATGTCTTTTCTCTTTTCAATCAGACGGCGTAAATCTCCATCGGTGATGATGCCGAGAAGCTGGTCCTGATCTGTGACCACCAGAGTCACTCCCAGTCTTTTTTGCGAGATCTCACTGAGCACCTGATAGATGTCAGCATTTTCTTTTACCCTGGGAATGTCTTCCCCAGAATGCATCAGCTCATCGACCAGGGTGAGCAGTTTGCGACCGAGACTGCCGCCGGGATGGTTGAGTGCAAAATCTTCCTCGCGCACTCCGCGCAACTCCATGAACGCCATTGCCAACGCGTCACCCATTGCCAGGGCCGCTGTCGTGCTGGCGGTGGGAACCAGGTCTTTTGAGCAGGCTTCTTTTTTAACGCTCACATCGAGAACATAATCGCTACGCTTTGCCAGAGAAGACTGCATATTTCCGGTCATCCCTACCAAGGTGCAATGAATTCGATTAAAAACCGGGATCAACTTGACCACTTCTTCGGTTTCTCCGCTGTTGGAAATGGCAATCACCGTCGCCCCTTTAGAAATCATTCCCAGGTCTCCGTGGCTGGCTTCTGCCGCGTGCAGGAAAAGGGTGGGCAGTCCGATGCTCGCAAACGTGGACGCTATTTTTCTGCCAATCAGTCCAGATTTTCCAACCCCTGTGACAACCAGATGGTTGCACTGGTCTAAGTGACGCACGACCTCGACGAATTGAGAATCAATCCGGCTTTCCAGCCCCGCCACAGCCTGGCTCTCAATGCTCAGAACCCGCTGAGCGGTTGCAATGATCAACCGGTCATCTTGGCTCTCTGATGAATTTTTCAAGGTGCGCATTTTTTGTGAGGTTTCAATGTAGAGAAAATTATCGAGTAAATAGAGGCGCTCTTAGGCCTTTTAATTCAATTAGTTTATACCTATAAGAACCTTTTATGATAACACAATTAATTAGACACGGTAAAGCCACGACTTTATACTTGGTCCACATTTTCACACTGCACAAGAGGCAACTATGAACAAAGCTAAATCCCTCTATCTGATAGACGGCTCTTCCTATATTTTCCGGGCCTATTATGGTATCCGGCAATTTTTGTCTACATCCAAAGGGTTTCCCACCAACGCCTTGTATGGGTTCATCAATATGTTGCAGAAGGTGGTGGCAGATGAAAAGCCGGATTACCTTGTGGTGACTTTCGACAGCAAGGAAAAGACATTTCGCCACGAGATGTACGCCGATTACAAAGCCAACCGGGAAGCGCCTCCTGAAGAGCTAGAAAAACAATTCCCCTATTTTGAACCTCTGGTACAGGCCTATAACATTCACAGTGTCCGGGTTCCCGGATTTGAAGCCGACGATATCATGGGAACCCTGGCAAAAAAGGGTGTGGAAGCCGGTTTGCAGGTAATCATAGTCAGTGGCGACAAAGATATGATGCAGTTGGTGGGGCCGAATGTGCGGATGCTCGATACGATGAAAAATAAATGGTTTGATATCGAAGCTGTGGAGGAAAAGTTTGGCGTTCCGCCTGAGCAGGTGATTGAGGTGATGGGTTTGATGGGCGACTCCAGCGACCATATTCCCGGCGTCAAAGGGGTCGGCCCCAAAACCGCCACCGAACTCATACGCAAATTCGGTTCAATAGATGCGTTGTATGAGCGCATCGACGAAGTGGACAAACAAAAGCTCAAAGATAAACTGCTGCAAGATAAAGAGATGGCGCAGCTCAGTCGTCAACTGGTAACTATCGACACCTCTATGGAGTTGGAGTTTAAGCTCGATGACCTCAAGCTCAAGTCCTCTGACAAGGTGCAACTGAAAAAACTGTTTTCTGAATTTGAGTTTTCTTCCCTGCTCGGCGAATTAGAAGAGGCCCCCGTCGCAAGTTCTCCTGCGATTGCAAGCCATTATGAAACGGTTCTCACCGAGGCCGATTTTGAGCGTTGGCTCAAACGATTAAAAAAATCCAAAATTTTTGCGCTGGACCTGGAAACTACGAGCTTGCGTCCGGTCTGGGCCCGGGTGGTGGGAATTTCGTTTTGCTGTGAGCCGGGGGTGGCTTGCTATATCCCATTGACGCATCGTTATTTGGGGGTTCCCGAGCAGTTGCCCCTCGATTGGGTTATCCAGAAACTCAAACCTGTGCTGGAAGACCCGCAAATCAAAAAAGTCGGTCAGAATATTAAATACGATTTGATCGTCTTGAAAAACGAAGGCATTGACTTAAAGGGTATTGCCTTCGATACCATGCTGGCTTCCTATATATTGGACCCGTCCGGCAGGAGGCACGGTATGGACGCTTTGGCCCAGGATCATCTCGGTCACACCACGATTAAATACAAGGAGGTGGTGGGCACGGCATCGAAAGAGATCGGGTTTGATGAAGTGGATGTCGAGAGAGCGACCGAGTATGCGGCGGAAGACGCGGATATCACCTGGCGACTCTATGAAAAACTTTCTCCTCTTTTGCAAGGCGATGATCTTCAACTTTTTCAGGAACTGGAATTGCCTCTGTTGGAAGTCTTGGCGCAGATGGAAACCCACGGGATGAAGCTGGATCAAAAGCATCTGCAAAATCTTTCCAGGATCATAGCGGAAAAGATCGAAGAGTATAAAAAGAAAATTTATTCCATAGCCGGGGAGGTTTTTAATATCAATTCCCCAAAACAGCTTTCGGTGATTCTATTCGAAAAACTGGGGCTACCCGTCATCAAGAAAACCAAGAGCGGTTATTCGACGGATGTTACCGTGTTGGAGCAATTGTCTCAAGAGCACGACCTTCCCGATGTGGTATTGATTTACCGGCAGTTGGGTAAGCTTAAATCCACTTACGTGGATGCACTGCAAGATGAAATATTTAGTAAAACAGGAAGGGTCCACACTTCATTCAACCAGACGGTAGCGGCAACCGGGCGGTTGAGTAGCAGTAACCCGAACCTGCAGAACATCCCGATTCGCACCGAAATGGGACGTGAAATTCGCAAAGCGTTTATTGCGGAAGGAAATAATTACCTGCTTTCGGCAGACTATTCGCAAGTGGAGTTACGCATTCTTGCTCACCTTTCCGGTGACGAGGCTTTGATTGAAGCGTTCCAAATGGGTGAAGACATTCACACTCGTACAGCTTGCGAAATTTTTGGGACGACTGCGGAACGCCTGGATGCGGAAGCCCGCAGAATGGCTAAAGCGGTGAACTTCGGTATCGTTTATGGGCTGAGTGCTTTTGGTCTCTCCCGGCAATTGAAAATTTACCCCAAGGAAGCTAAAAAATTTATCGATCAATATTTTGCACTTTATAAAAAAGTCAAAGTCTATATGGAGGAGACCGTGGCTGAGGCTAAAGAGGTGGGTTATACCCGGACCATGATGAATCGAAAACGCTATATGCCGGATCTTAAAAGCCAGAACCGGCAAGTGCGCGAAGCGGCAGGAAGGGTTGCCATCAACTCCCCGGTGCAGGGCAGTGCGGCAGACCTGATCAAGCTGGCGATGATTAATTTGGCGCAAAAAATCAACGAGAAAAAACTAAAATCCCGAATGATCCTGCAAGTCCATGATGAACTGGTGTTTGAATGTCCGCAAGAAGAAGAGCAGGAAATGCGAGCTCTGGTTAAAAAGGAAATGGAGGAAGTGCATCCTCTTAAAGTTCCTCTGGTCGTGGATATGGGCTGGGGCAAAAACTGGAACACCGCCCACTGCTAGCCAGCGTGACGCTGGACTCAATAAACAATGGCTTTTTTGGGCTAGCAAAAAATTGTCTCGGCTTAGACGAGTTGTTGCTCGTGATAAAAATCAAATCCCCCCAACCCCTGTGATACCCCCTCCTTGGCTTTCATGCCCCGAAGCGGGTACTTCGCAGAAGGGGGAGTTTAATGGACCCCTCTTTTTAAAGAGGGGCTGGGGTGATTTAAAAACCTATAGCGCAATATCCGGGTTAGGTGTGGAGAATTAGGTTGACCAAAAAACGATTACAGTTTGGCCGTGACGGCGAGTCTGCGGCGGTGGCCTTTTTGAAAAAGAAAGGTTACCGGATTCTTGAAAAAAATTTCCGTGCGAAAGTGGGAGAGATCGATATCATTGCCGAGCAGGGCGGGGTGATCGTTTTTATTGAAGTCAAGGCGCGTGCGAGTCATGAGTTCGGTCATCCCTTTATGGCACTAACACCGGCAAAGCAGAGAAAAATCATCCAAACTGCCCAAACCTTCCTTGCCAGAAAAAGAATTTCGGATAAGCCTACGCGATTCGATGTGGTGGCTTTGACATTGGACGGCCCGGACTCCTGGAAAATCGAATTGCTTGAAAACGCTTTTCAAGTTTGACCCTGATATATCTGCTCACACCGAGGTGTCCTGGGAACTGCCGGGGGAATTATTGTTGTCGGTGCAAATAGCAAGCAAGCTCGCTCGCAAAGGGGCGCTCGCAATGTTGTAGAGATTTTTTTTCGGGAAATTTGCGACTTTTTTCCATTTCTGGCATCTATATGAAGAATAGAGGGTTATTGTGGTATTAGTAACGAACTTGATTTTACAGGAGACAATCCTTTGAATTTTATAAAACGCTTTTTCTCAGATATGAAACAGGATGTGGAGTCACCGATGACGGAAACAGAGGTTAAAGACAGTCCTGCTTCTGAGGTTTCTGCGCCTGAACCCGAGCCTCAGCCTGAAGCTGTGGAAAATTTTCCCGAAGCTCGTCGGGTTCTGCAAATTCCAGCACTTTCTACCGGCATTTTTCCTGCGGAAAAGTCTGGTGAAGTTTTGATCAAGGCACAACCTTCTCCAACGGGAGACCAATGTCTTTTCACCGTCAATCGTCCCTTGATGAAGGGCTACTCCTGGTATTTTTCAGGTTTTGAAAGTGCGATGGAGTCTTCTCTCGCTGAAGCCTTGTTTTCTCTGGATGATGTGGAAACCGTTTTGGTCTGCGAGTCTACCGTGACGATCACTCGCAAGGATAAAACCCTGGTGGACTGGCTTCCTCTGTCGAAGCAAGTCGGTGCGGCAATCCGGGGGGCGCTGGTAGCGGGCGAAGAGAGTCTTATCGCTGAAAAAATCACCGCCAACCTGCCTTCTGAAGAGGAAGTTCGGGAAGCGATTCAAAAAGTAATTGATACCGAGGTGAACCCGGGAGTGGCCGGGCACGGTGGCAATATCAGCCTGCTCAATGTTAAGGGAAATTCTATTACTATACAAATGGGCGGAGGGTGTCAGGGTTGCAGTGCTGCCGACTTGACTCTCAAACAGGGGATTCACACTTCCTTCCGAAAGGCCGTACCCATGGTGGGTGCGATCTTTGATGAAACCGACCATACAGCGGGTTTGAACCCCTATTTTTCCTGAGAGGAACGGTTTTTATGCCAAGAGTCAATACGTTTAAAGTCAAAGTGCAAACCGGTTCACAGGGGGGAATGTCGGAGCCGGTGCATTTCAATTTCAATAATCATAAAATGCCTTTTGAAAATGGTACCGGGTCGGCTCAGTCGGGCCAGGTTTTTGAGGGAAGTTTTGATGTCAACAGCTTTGCCCACAGTTTAACTCTGGTCGGGCCGGAATCCGGGAAATGGGAGATCGAAAACATCACCATCGAATACGATTGCGAAAATGAGAAACCCTATACGGTTCAGTTTGGTGCGGTCACTCTGGATGACAAGACGGAAGTGAATATCTGGCAGGACCCGCCTGTCCCGGCTTTCGATGTCTGACCGCCACTAGGCGTGGGGCCAGTACTGCATTGCCCATCAAGTAGGCCAAGCCCTCAAGCGCAATACGTTAATAACTTCGCCCTTCATGAGGTTACCGACTAGTGGGCTTGTCGCCGGATGAAACGGGCGTGTAGATCGCCCAGCAGGATATAGTCTTTGACGGTGGTCTCAAGCGGAATATAATGTTTGGATATCCAGGCTCGTAGTTCTCCGGTTTTGGTCTTGAAAATTTCTTTTGGCACAATGATGTTGAATAAAAGCTCGTCTTTTTTCTCCCGTCCCTCTGCAATTCTAAATCGTTCCTGATCGGGTTTTGACCAGATATGCACGGAGATTTTGCTATGCCCCTTTTCGGGGATGGTGTGGATTTTGAACTTCCTCCCATTTTCCAGTTTGCCATAAACGCTGTTGCGTACATTGTAAAAAGAGGTGAGAATGTCATTGAAAGCGTTATCGGGAGGAATCTCATTTTGTCCTGTTTCTACCTGTTTTTCATTCTCAAGGTTTTCCCAGGTATGTAATCGCGTGGCATAGTCAAATTCATGCCGTGTGGTTTCCGTTTGACTGCCAATGGTAACCCGTCGCAGGAAGGTTTTGGGCCGGAGTTTTTTGCCGTTATCAATGACTTCGAACTCCGTCTTATAAAAATGCTTGCGGTAGGAGGTGAAAAAACCAACAAAGCCTTTGGTGCTGGCTTCCAGGACTGAAAAATACCTCCCATGTTCCTCGAAAAAGCTCACTTTGGCCGAAGCGGCGTTGTCAAACCACAGGAAACTGATGTCGTAGTACAGGGTTTCTCCGGCAAACCGGGTTATTTTCCCTGTCGGATGGAAGTTGTTATATTCGGTTGTGGGTGATTTTTCTTCCAGGGCGTAGGTGGTTGAACAGATCAAGCCAAAAAGGGGGATCAGCAGGAGGCAGTGACGCTGTATCAGCTTGAATCTCATGGCGTTGAAATGAAAAAAGTTGTTATATTTTTCCATTTTATTTTAAGATGAACAAGAACCAGATTGTCAGACCATTAATCACATATTCCAAAGTCGTTATGTCAACAGAAACATTACCAGAGTCGCCGGGAGTTGTTGAGGAGTCAGAAGAGAAGACGGCCTACCTCCCGCTCTATAAAATTATCATGTGGGACGATAATGTCACCACTATGGAATTCGTTATTCGGGTTCTGATCAACTTATTCGGCAAAGATTATTCGACCGCAGAGCAGTTGATGTACGAAATCCATCTTAAAGGTGCGGCCCTTGCCGAGACTTTGCCACTCGAGCAGGCAGAGTTTAAGGTGGAACAAGTACATACTGCCGCCGCAATGGAAGAATTTCCTTTCACCTGCACCATTGAGCTTGCCTGAGTTTCTTCACTCCTGTCTGTTTTCGATGGCGACATAGTCCCTTTTAGGCGAACCTTTATACAACTGTCGCGGACGACCAATCTTGAACTGCTTGTCTCCTTGCAGCTCCTTCCACTGGGCGATCCAGCCCGGTAAACGGCCCATCGCGAACATCACCGGAAACATATTGACGGGAATGTTCAGGGCTCGGTAAATCAGGCCGGAATAAAAATCTACATTAGGGTAAAGTTTTTTCTCAATAAAATAATCGTCCTTGATGGCGATTTCTTCGAGTTGCAATGCGATATCAAGAAGCGGTTCCTGAACTCCCGGTTTGCTGAAAATTTTATCGGCCAGTTTTTTGATGATGCGGCTGCGTGGGTCAAAGTTTTTATAAACTCGGTGTCCAAACCCCATCAGCCGGAAAGAATCGTTGGGATCTTTGGCCTTTTGCACGTACTTCTTAACATCTCCCCCGTCATCATGAATGTTTTGAAGCATTTCAATGACGGCCTGGTTAGCACCTCCGTGAAGAGGGCCCCACAAGGCATAAATAGCGGACGACACCGATGCAAACAGGTTGCACATGGAACTTCCGACCAAGCGAACGGTACTGGTGGAGCAATTTTGCTCGTGGTCGGCGTGCAGAATCAATAAAACATCAAGAACTTTGGCCGCGTCTTCATCCACCTCATAGGGTTCGCAGGGAAGGGAAAACATCATTTTCAAAAAGTTTGCGGAATAACTCAGAGTATTGTCAGGATATTGGAAGGGCTGGCCGATAGATTTTTTATAACTGTA
>CAZEBI010000133.1:0-7931 GCA_964510355.1 uncultured Nitrospina sp.
TATCGTCACCGCGCAAACCCAGCCTTCTTTTTCGTAGTTCAGGACCGTGACTTCATGTTTGATGGAGTTGACCAGGCTCCAGCCTTTGTTGATCATCTCATCCTGATAAAAACTGACGACTTCGTTCAGGTTACTCCAACCGGAATAGAAAAACCGGCCTACCTTGACGTGTCCGCTTCCCGACTCATAAACAAAAGACTTCGAATGATCCCGTTCAAACTCCTCGTATACGGGGATGTCTGAAAAAGGATAGGCCAGTTCAGGGGGCGGTGGTGGGGCTGGGGGTTTTTGGGCTGTCATTTCCTCCCACGTTGCACACCCGCTTGTGAGTAACCAGGCACCGCATAATGAAAACAGCAATAGTCGTTTAATCATTTGTACCTCCTCCTAAATAGACCACCAGCAGGCCTGCCATCATGAGACAAAACCCGATCACTCTCAAGGTGTTCCGGGGTATTTCCGGGATTTTTCGCGCAAAGGACTTGACCTGTTCTGGAAAACAAAAATAAGGAATGCCTTCAAAAATCATCATCAAACCTACGGCAGACAGGAACAGACTCACGACTTGGACCAATCAGTAACAGAAATAAACATTAGTAAACTTTGTTTTGATCTTTGCTAATCTCAGACAGGGAAAAGAAAGTCTTTCCTGCGGAAAATAGGACCGGATCTGTTGAAAAGGTTCGATAATTTTGACCGGTTCTTTCGGCTGGTCGGTTTGAGGGACAGGGAGAACCCACAGCCGATTATCTTTTATCTCATAAAGCGAGTCAATATAAAGTTGGCAAGAAGGGCAGGCAAAAGCAGGCAGGGTAGGTTTTCGAGGGGTTTTGAGGTTGTAAATAAAGGAAAAAGCATTATATAATTGCCAGTACTCCAGTATTAGAAACTATTAATAAAATTTAATTTTTTGTTAACTGAAAATTAATCGCTAAAGTATTAAGCTTATATATTATTTGACCGCTCTTTAATTAAGAGCCTGGATCGTCGGTCTCCTTTTTAAGTTGCAGAAATTCATTTTTGATTGTTCGTCCAATGAGGATTAAAAAACATGTTTAAAACTTTTGTTCGTCGTGTCCGTTTAGCGGTTTTTGTATTTTTACTTCCTTTTGGACTGGTTGCTTCTCCAGGAACCCTTTTTGCGTTGAGCAGTAATACCCAGCCGCTTGTGAGTAATATTTTTGTTGAAATCGCGAAAAAGCAAAACTCGGCGGTGGTCAACGTGAGCACGAAAGCCAAAGCTCCGCATAAGAATTTTCGTGTTCCTCCGCGTAAGCCGCCTAACCCTGGGCAAGGTGGCACTCCCGATCCTTTTCGTGATTTTTATGACCGCTTCTTCGGCGAGCGCCCGAACCAAAAGCCTAAACGCGGCATGGGTTCCGGGTTCGTGATCGACAAAGAAGGCCATGTTCTGACCAACTATCATGTGATCGAAGGGGCCGATGAAATTGTGGTGATGATAGAAGAGAACGGCAACGAAACAGAATATACCGCTACCCTGGTGGGGTCGGACCCCAAAACCGATATTGCTCTGCTCAAGCTCAACCAGAAACCGGGAGAGGAAAAGGACTTCCCTTTTCTGACATTGGGCAGTTCCGAAAACCTGGAGGTGGGGGAATGGGTGGTAGCGATTGGTAATCCTTTTGGTCTGAGCCACACGGTTACCGTGGGTGTCGTGAGCGCTCTGGGCCGGAGCATTGGTGCGGGCCCCTATGATGAATTCATTCAGACGGATGCTTCCATCAACCCGGGTAACAGCGGTTGACCGCTGATCAATATTGAGTGAGAAGTGATTGGCATCAATACAGCCATCATTTCAGGAAATACCGGCGGCAATGTAGGGATCGGGTTTGCCATACCGATCAATATTGCCAAGGGAATTTTAAAGGACCTGAAAGAAAGTGGGTCGGTGACCCGTGGCTGGTTGGGGGTCATGATTCAAAAGATCACCCCTGATCTGGCAAAATCTTTTGGTCTTAGCCAAAGCGAAGGAGCTCTTGTGGGCGATGTGATTCCCGATGGTCCTGCGGCCAAAGGGGGAGTAAAGCGTGGGGATGTCATCACCCGGTTTAACGGTCAGCCGGTTAAAGATATGGAAGACCTTCCCAAAATTGTTGCCGCGACAACCCCGAACTCCGAGGTAGATGTTGAGGTGATCCGTGATGGGTCCCCTAAAACATTGCGTGTGACCATAGAATTATTGCAGGATTCACAGGCAACGGTGGTGGCCAAGGCCGATCCTCTGGGTCTCCAGGTTCAGGATATTACTGCGGAACTGGCAAAAAGCCTGAAACTGGAAGGTTCGGCTGGCGTGTTGGTCTCCGATGTGACTGCCGGGAACGCTGCGGCAGAAGCGGGTATCCGCCGAGGTGATGTCATCTCAGAAATGAACCGTGCCACGGTCAATGATTTGCGGGACTATCAAAACCTCATGGCCTCTGTGCAAAAGGGCTCATCTGTCCTGTTTCTGGTCAAGCGCGGAGGCAGTACCATCTATATTGCTGTCAAAGTTGAGTAGAGCCATTTTTTGACGCGGGCTTATTTGAATAAGGGGTTCGTCAGGAACCCCACCCCTTAATTGTTTTCACCTATTATCCTCTTTTAAGCGTGCATATATCATCAAGGTGGTTCTGGGTTATTTTTGTGTTTGTTGTGATGGGGCAGTCTCTGGCTTTTGCCGAGGAGAGCCGCAGGACTCCGCTTGTTCGGGCCGTAGAGAAAGTCAGCCCGGCAGTTGTGAATATTTATACGACAGAAGTTTCCCGCTCAGCACGCAACCCTTTCCGCGGTTTTAACAACAACCTGTTAGACCAGTTCTTCAAGGATTTTCTTCCCCCCACCGCAAGCCAGAAACGTAGCCTGGGTTCAGGCGTTCTCATTAATGCAGACGGGTTTATTCTCACCAACGAGCATGTCATCGCCAAAGCCGCGAAGATTCATGTCATTTTGAGTGACAAACGCGAATTTGATGCCAGTGTCATCGGTGCGGATATCAAATCTGATTTGGCAATCATCAAGATCGAATCAGACAAATCCTTGCCCTTTGTTAAAATGGGGCGGTCCGATGATTTGATGGTCGGGGAACAAGTATTGACCATTGGTAACCCTTTTGGTTTACAGCATACGGTCACGACAGGAATTATCAGTGCCTTGAACCGCAATATCCGGGCCGGAAAAAACAAGGTGTACAGCGACTTCATCCAGGTCGATGCTTCGATCAATCCGGGTAACAGCGGTGGGCCTTTGCTCAATATCAATGGCTCCCTGATCGGAATCAATACGGCCATCTTCCAAAAAGCCGAAGGCATTGGTTTTGCTATTCCCATTGACCATGCGAAACGGATCGTTCGTGAGCTGATCAATTATGGCAAAGTCCGGCGCGGTTGGTTGGGGGTTTCTGTGCAGGAGTTGGATGCCCAGCTCTTGCGCCACTTCAAGCTGGACAGGCAAAGAGGCGTTCTCGTTGTGGGTGTTGCCGATAAAAGCTCAGCCAAAAAAGCGGGTTTAAAACGCGGTGACATCGTCATTGCGATTGACGGTCATGAGGTGACAGACAAGTCCGACTTTCGCGGGCGTATGGCTTCTTATACCATGGACAGTTCTATAGGGTTTTCCATCCTGCGGGATGGAAAAATGATGGAGCTAAGAGTCCGTGTGGCATCCATCCCCAAAAGTTATATCAAGGAATTCACCCGCAACTGGCTGGGTTTACGCATTCAGGAAAACAGCGAGCGTTTTGCCCGAGACAATCGCTTGCTCACTGCCAAGGGCATGGTTGTCATGGAGGTGGTTCCCAATAGTGCTGGCGGGCGAATCGGCATCCGTTCGGGGGATGTCATTCGGCAGGTGAACCAGGCGCGCGTGAACAATGAAGAAGACTATAACAAGGCTGTCGCGGATATGAATAACCCAGATCGTATTTTACTGCTGGTTCAGCGCGGGCGGCAGGGGTATTATGTGACTCTGGAACCTTGAGAAAATAAGTCACTGCGTATTATCTGAGAGTTTCTAAATCCCCCCAACCCCCTTCGTGGAAGGGGGAGCTTCAATGGACCCCTCTTTTACAAAGAGGGGCTGGGGTGATTTGATTTTATCTTTTCTTCCCTTTTTTCTATGACGGCAAAACAGGAAATCGAAACTCTCAAAGAGTCGCTCAATCTCCACGATCACTTCTACTACGTCAAAAATTCCCCAAGCGTTTCTGACCAGGAGTACGATGCACTTCTTCGCCGTTTACAAGAACTGGAAAGTGCGCACCCCGAATGCATCACGGCCGATTCCCCCACACAACGGGTGGGTGGTAAAGTGGATGAGCGCTTTAAAGCAGTCAAGCATCCGGTTCCCATGCTCAGCCTCGACAATACCTATAATGTGGATGAGGTGCGGGCGTTTCATCACCGAATACTAAAAAGTCTCCCGGATGTTGCTGAAGACACCCTTGAATATGTGGTGGAGCTGAAATTCGATGGGCTGGCTGTGGCACTCACCTATCAGGAGGGTTTGTTTATCAGTGGCGCCACTCGCGGTGATGGCTTGCAGGGTGAGGACATCACGGCAAATTTAAGAACCATACGTTCCATCCCTTTGAAGATTGATACCGAGCCCTTTCACCACATCGAATTGCGCGGTGAAGTTTTTATGCCGAAAAAGGAATTTGAACGCATCAACGCCGAGCGCAAAGAACAAGGGGAGATGCCCTTTGCCAATCCGAGAAATGCCGCCGCAGGAGCCCTGCGTCTGCTTGATCCTGCCATCACCGCCAAACGCAAACTCGACATATTTATTTATGGCGTGGGTTTTCTCGATAACAATCCGTTTGCGACCCATTATGAATTGCAGGAGAAACTTTCGGCATTACGGTTTCCTGTCAATGAGCACAACAAGCTGTGCAAAAATTTTGAGTCGGTGCTGGCTTTGATCGAAGAGTTTCGTGATAAACGCAACGAACTCGATTATGAAGTGGATGGCCTGGTCATTCAGTTGAATTCACTGGCCCACCGCAAGGAGCTGGGGGCGACCTCTAAGTTTCCTCGCTGGGCGGTGGCCTATAAGTATGAAGCGGAACAGGCGGTGAGCGAAATTTTAGATATTGTCTGTCAGGTGGGGCGAACCGGTTCTATCACGCCTGTGGCGGAACTACGCCCCGTATTTGTTTCGGGTTCCACAGTCAGCCGAGCCACTTTGCATAACGAAGATGAAATCAAACGTAAAGACATACGGGTTGGTGATCAGGTGGTGATTGAAAAAGCCGGTGAAATCATTCCCCGAGTGGTCCGGGTGATCGAATTTTCTAAGAAAACAGGCGCAAGAGGCTCCTCTTTTAAGATGCCAACAGTCTGCCCCGAATGCCAAGCTACTATTTATCGGGCCGAGAGCGAAGCGGTCTGGCGCTGTGTGAACAGTGCTTGTCCGGCGCAGTTAAAAGAAAGGCTGCGCTATTTTGCTTCCCGCAAGGCGATGAATATAGACCATCTTGGTCCGGCAGTGATTGAACAGTTGGTCGATTCCGGGCGGGTCAAAAATTTTTCCGATCTTTATACTCTGCAAAAAGATGAAGTGGCGGGCTTGGAACGGCTGGCGGATAAATCGGCGCAAAACCTGCTCGAAGAAATTTCCAAGAGCAAACAGGCCGGGCTTTCCCGGCTCCTGCATGGCTTGGGAGTGCGCCATGTGGGGCAACGCACGGCGATTATTTTATCGCAAAAATTTCGATCACTAAAAATATTGCAAACGACGAGCTATGACGAGTTGGAAAAAACGGATGAAATAGGGCCCATCATCGCCGAAAGCTTACGAGCCTTTTTGGATAGCGATATCAACAGGCAGGAAATTGAGCGGTTGCGGCAACTGGATGTCCTTATGGAAGAGCAGGGAGATGTTCCGGGGCAGGATGGAATATTTGCAGGCAAGCAATTTGTTCTTACAGGAACCTTGTCCAAGTTCACCCGTGAGGAGGCCAAGGAGAAAATACAAACTCTTGGAGGGCGGGTGACTGCCACCGTGTCCAAAAAAACCGATTATCTGGTAGCGGGAGATTCAGCTGGATCGAAACTGGAGAGAGCTAAGAAACTGGATATCACAATATTGGATGAAGAAGCATTGCAACAGTTGCTAGATACCGGATTAAGCCCTTGAGCGGGCACTCGAAGAGTGGGGTCGTCGGCGTGGCAGACGGCTTCCCTGTGGCCTTCTGTTATCGGGCTTTTTTGATTTGGGTGGGCCGCGTCGTTTTCTGGGAGGGGGCTTGCCTTCCTTTTCTTCCAGGAACAATTCTTCTTCAGCCCAGGCTACAGGAATTTTACCTTTCAGATAATCTTCGACCCGGTCCAGATGCTGGGCGAAGTCTTCGCAACAAAGGGTGATCGCTGTGCCCTTTTTTCCGGCGCGAGCGGTTCTGCCTATGCGATGGACATAATCTTCGGCGTCTTGCGGTAAATCATAATTGATGACATGGGTGATATTGTCGATATGCAGTCCGCGCGATGCCACATCGGTGGCGATGAGGATATCGAGCTCACCCTCCTGAAATCTTTCCAATACCTTGATCCGGGCTCTCTGGTGCAAGTCGCCACTGATTTGCCCGGCATTGAACCCGTTATGGTTTAATTTCCATTCGAGTTGTTCGCACTCGACTTTAGTGTTGGAAAAAATCAGAACTTTTTCCCCGGCCTCCTGTTTCATCAAACCCAGGAGGAGGTTGAATTTTTCATGTTGCCCAACGTGGTAGAGAATCTGGGTGATCGCTTCCACCACGGCTTTGTCCGGCTCGATGGCTACCCTGACCGGGTTGTTCATATGTTCGTAGCACAACTCCATAACCCGGTGGTTGAGGGTGGCGGAAAACAGCATGGACTGGCGTTTGTCGTAGGCAGGGCAGGCGCGAAATAAATAACGCAGATCAGCGATGAAACCCATATCAAACATGCGATCGGCTTCATCCACAACCAGAACTTCCACTTTTTTCAAGCTGAAGAATTTTTGCTTATAAAAATCGATCAATCGGCCCGGTGTAGCGATTAAGATGTCTACCCCGTCCTTGATCTGATTTCTTTGTTTGTCATAATCTACCCCGCCGATGACGCAAACCGTGCGAAACCCGCAATGTTTGCCTAGCAGTATGGCGTCTTTTTCGATTTGTCTTGCCAACTCGCGAGTAGGAGCGATGATCAACGACCGAGGTCCAGCTTTTCCTTCCGTTGAAGGGGCGTTTTCCAGCAGTCGGGTGAACACGGTGATCAAAAACGCCGCAGTTTTTCCTGTTCCTGTCTGAGCCTGTCCGGCCAAGTCCTTGCGCTCAAGGGTGATGGGCAGAGACTTGCTCTGGATAGGTGTGCAGGTTGTAAACTTTGCGTCGCGAATGCCTTGTAAGACCTGTTCAGGCAAGGGCAGGGATTCGAAATTGAGAAGTTCCAAACGATACTCCAGGCGGGCATCTCCCACTTCGGGGGGGAGTAAGTTATAGCCTTTATTTTCAATTGGTTAAAAAATATTGTCGAAGTTCAGGCTATTATGAGGGGCTGGCCTTTGATTTGCAACTCAAATCTCATTTTACTTGACTTTGCAAGGGCCAAAATGGTTAAATCACCTTCAATTTTTATTCCGGTAGCGACCCCAACTATAAGCCTGTCTGGTCTTGATCTTAAAGGAATTTCCTTTTGATTTTCAATGGTTTTTGTTGCTGTCGGAGGCTGAAGTTTGGCACGAGGTGATTTTGTGATTCAACATGATGTGGTGATTGTGGGTGCGGGTCTGGCTGGCATGCGTTGTGCCTTGGAAGTGTGCAAGGATCTCGATGTGGGTGTATTGACCAAAGTGTACCCCTCCCGGTCTCATTCCGGGGCGGCGCAAGGTGGTATCGCAGCAGCCTTGGGGAACTCGGAGCCGGACAGTTGGGAAGAACATATGTACGACACCATCAAGGGTGGCGACTT
>CAZEBI010000134.1:0-7779 GCA_964510355.1 uncultured Nitrospina sp.
AACAGGGGGTAGCCCCGGCGATTGCTCAAGGGTTTGCTGGCAAATTTCCGTGCAAACCGATTTTGCTTTTTGTCCTTTTTCTGCAATGTCTGAATGGCCCGGTCATGCGATAAAGAAATGCCGTCATTGGTATAGATCATATGACAGGCCGAGCATCCGGTTGACCGGTAACCCCCGGGTCGATGTGGGCCGGGTGCATCCAGATGGCATCTCAAACATTTGGTTTTGAGAAACCCGTCTACGGCGTGTTCGTCTCCGGTTGGGGGATAAGGTTGCTCCTGTTCTCCAGGATATAAGGAGTGCGGCATTTCATTCTCGGATTGTGCGCCCCAGCCAAAACGGGTGATATTGATCATGCGTTTGGCCGTGGCCATCACCGAGCGGCCGATTTTTTTAACCTGATCGGCATGGCATTTGCCGCAAAACCGGGGTGCATTTTTTAAAGAGGAAGGGTTTGACACCAGCCCTTTATGGGCGGCTGGCAGGGACCGCACCCTGCGGTTTCCGCCATGACAGCGAACGCAGGAAAACTTGTGGTTGGAACTGATCTCTTCGATACCCTGATGGCAGGTGTAACATCCGCCTCTTTTCTCCAGATATTT
Source organism: uncultured Nitrospina sp. (assembly GCA_964510355.1). Lineage (GTDB taxonomy): Bacteria > Nitrospinota > Nitrospinia > Nitrospinales > VA-1 > LS-NOB. Next base: position 603 of record CAZEBI010000134.1, read on the forward strand.
AATTTTTCCGAAAACCTTATTTAGGGAAAACCCCGATTCACGGTAAAACTGTTCGATGAATTTACTGGAGTCGCCATAGTTCTGGAACTGGATACCATCCAAAGTGGTTCCCTCGCGCAAAACTTTTTGTGAACTTTCCTGAAAACCTCGAACACGGTAGAAGGGGTCATCAAAATCTGCGGCATCAAAAGCCTGTTTGGGGATTGATTTCGGTACTCGCACCATGCTCTTGCTGGTAAAAGGGGTGTTATTGCCAACTTCCGACTCTGAAATAGTTTCGGACTGCGCTTGCGAGCCCTCATCAGGCGGGGTGAACAGGTCGAGCTTTTGGTTGTTTTGTGTTTCTTCGGGGGAAAAGGGATGCTCTTCACTGCCAAAAAACGAGCTGTTGCTTTCTTCCTCGAAATCTTGTCCTGAAGACGGGAAGGGCAGGGACCAAAAACTTCCTGCCAAAACAAGCAGGGCTGAAATTTTTAAAAAACGGTTCATTCATTCCTCGAACTTAATATTTTTTCCCGTAATTGACGGTGATCCAGAGTGCGTGCAAACCTGTAGCTGCCTTTGATATCCTGATAAATAGGGTCATCATACCTGTCGTGGCAGGGTATGCAGTTGCCAACTCTTAAAATCCGGTTTATTTCTTTCTGGTTAAACGTACGGGCCATGGGCTGATGAGTTCCCGCAAGAGGCTCACCCTGCATGGATGATTTGGCTTGCGGGTCGAACCGGGAAGCTTTCAGTATTTTATCTGAACGGTTCAGAGGATCGACAAAATCATTTTTCCCTGTGGCGTTTTTTCCTATCTTGAGATCGCCTTCCCCCAATCCTAAAGTTTTAGCTGACAAATGGCAACTGGTGCAGGAGCGCACCTGTTTTTGAATGGAATGCGGGTTCAGCGCATAAGCCAGATTCGACCCTGAGGTGCCATGCGGGTTGGTGAAGGCCCACTGCTGATAACGGCCCCGTTCCTCTCCCATTTGTCCCAGGACAGGGACCAGATTTCCTTTTTCATCCAGAATCGTCAAATGTCTTTCCGGTTGCATCAGCATGGGCGCTACTTTGCCTCGCGGCCCGATCATCAGGGCGGGTTCACCAATATCCAGCGCGTGGGGTGCGAGAACGGGTGCTTGCAATGCCTCCTGACCGATGGAAATATTTTGATGGCACCCCGGACAGCGCACCACCCAGCGTGCGTGGCAAGCTGAACATTCCAGGCGGGACTGATGTTGGGGAATGGAATGGGCGGAATCTTTCACCCGAGGGATTTCATGAACCGCTCCCGATTGTTTGCCGATCACGACCATGCGCTCATCCAGAACTTTTACATTTGTCATCTTGCGCTTGCGCGCCGAAACCGCCATCCAGTCTCCCACCTTGTTTACGCCGCCTTTATAATGTTTGCTGACCCGGATGGTTGAATCGCCGACATCAGTGATCTGCGCAATGAAAGGGCCGGATACGCTGTCTCCATGACAGGTCTCGCAGCGGATTTCTACCGCTTCATGTTGTTTGGAATAAAGATTCCCATCTCCCATGATATCGCGTTGCGTATGGCAATCGGTGCAATCCATTCCCGTATGCACATCCTGTATGGCCTGTCCTTTCCCTATAAACAAGGGGAAATTTTTATCCGGGTCAACGGGTGTTTCGTCCTGCCGGATTATAGTGTCGATTTCCTCAAAGTCGTGAAGACGGTGGGGCCCAAAAACTTCGGGGCTCTCATTTTCTCGCGGTTCGCTTGCGGTGTTCAGAGTTTGCAAGCCAAAACTGCGATGGCATTGCACGCAGGTGGAGCGTGCCGGAATAGCGCGAATTTTATGGAACCGGGCGTGCCCCGGTTGGGTGCGCAAGATCGTGGGATCATTTCCTTCATAAAGTCCACTGGCAGAATATTCAAAATGGCAGGCGGCACACCCTTGCGAGCGATACTGGCCCTTGGCCGGTGGCGAATCCAGATGGCATTGAAAACATTGTTGCCGCAACAGGTAGTCTGCCGAGTGGCGGGAGACGGAAATCAACGGCTCTTTTTCCAGAATGGTTTTAGGAATCGTTGCCACAGAAAAGAAGGGTAGCCGTTCCAGTTTATCCAACGCACCCTGGTCATGGGGGGTCATCGCATCCTCATCGGCAATGGCAAGGGTGCCGTAGCGGGCTGTTTTCCGGCCCTGGCCCGCCCATTGGTAACGCAAGCCTGAGATCACTCCTGCGAGGGTGTTCATCATGGATTTTTTAACACGCTTGATATGGTTTCTATCCTCATCGGCGTGCCCCGCATGACAATACAGCTGTCCGCAGGATTGCTCCACCACACTGAGGCTCGAAGGGTTGCGTTTGCCTGTTCCTGCCTCGGGGTCATAAATCAGGGTTGCATGCGCCTGATCCTTGTCCACCGATTCGGGTTCGCCGCCGTGACAGACGGAACAGCCAAATTCCGGAGGATGCGAAGGGCTGACGCTGGCGATGCCATCGTGGCAGGTGATGCATTTTTCCACCGGACGGTTCCGGTAGGAAGAAACCTTGACCCAGGGGTAATCCGGCAATGTCGCGGTGACATGAACCTGCTTGATATGCGGTTCCTGAATCGTTTCCGGGGTTTGAGATGATTGGAGGAACCGTTCCTGCCAAAAGGTCCAGTCTTTTTCTCCGGCGTAAACGGAACAGACTCCTGAAGCGGCTAGAAAAAAAACTAAGAGTCTAAGTTTCGACACGGTGGATGAAGGAGGTGAGCGTGAAGTTATAAAGGGTCGTTAACATGACGGATCAATCATAAACCAGGGTTACCCGTTTAAGAAAGTCTGAAAGTTCGGCCAGATGGTTTTTAATTGCGTCCGGGTCTTTATTTTTTGCGGCTCTCTCGATGGCTTCGCCAATTTTACTGATCGGCATGAAACCGTAACCGCCTCCAGACCCTCTCATGGAGTGGCCCAGCACTCTGATTTTAGCAAAATCAGTGGCCTTGAGTGCTTTTTTAATGGTGGTTATATCTTTTTTTCGGTTTTTCAGGTAGCCGGGTATCAAATCACGAAGATCCGGGTCCACATGCGCGATGATTTTTTCTTCCGGTTTTTTCATGACCACCTCCATCCACCAGCGTGACGCTGGACTCAATGGGCAATAGCTTTATTTGAATAATATCATATAAACAGAAAAATCAAATCCCCCCCAACCCTCCTCTATGAAGGGGGTTGGGGGGGATTTAAAACTGCAATATGCGGATGAATCAGTAAATCGGGTTATGAAAATAGTACAGAGCATCGTCTCCAGGGTTGATGCTGTAATCAGGAAGGCTGGAGCAATGCTCAAGGCTTATCTTCCACTGTGAACCTTCCCGGGTAAACATATAACTGCAAACGCTGTGTTGTCGTTCATCGGTGTCGTTTGATTTGGAAGTGATGCTGATGATTTCATCTGCCAGAATATAGCCCACCTCTTTGCCCACTTTTCCGCTAAGAACCTGGCGCTGAGTTTCGCATTTTATATCTCTGAAATCGGACATCATATGCTGGTAGTCTTTAACCCTGTTTTCCAGCAAGGCGCGTTTATCATCGGACATAATCACCAGGTCTTTAGCGTAAAACTGCGGTAGTTTTTCCGGTTGGCTACAGGCCAGCCCGTCTATTTTTTTGAGAATGTTAGCAAGACCATCGGTGTTGCTTGCGGCGAAGGCCTGACTGCTAAATACCAGCGTTAAAACCAATCCTGTCATAAAGTTGTATTTTTTCATTTTAAATCTCCAAAAATCACCGGCGAACCGCCGATGGTAAATTGCAATAATTTATCAAGTTAGCAACGGCTTAACCCGCCGAGACAACTCTTTGCCCGCAGACGTAATATTTAACCATAACTCTCGTTGCCCCGAAGGGGTATAAAGCGATGGCATACTGGCCCCACGCCTAGTGCCGGTGCCAACAGATAAGCAAGAGCTTGTTTGAGCTGAGAACATCGTTGTCGGCCCGATAAAGCCCTTGCCAGTCGGCCCCACGCCTAGTGGTTAGGGGAAATTTTGGAAGAGAATTTCTACTGTTTCCCCATCTTGAGCCCAACCGAAAGTTCCGGTTCCGGCAAAGGTGGTGATGATTCCCTTGGTATCCACTTTACGGATACGGTTATTTCCCATATCAGAAATATACAAATTTCCTTTTGAGTCGAAGGTTATGGCTGTCGGGCTTTTGAGCATGGCTTTAGTGGCTGAGCCACCATCGCCAAAAAATCCCTGATAGCCTGTCCCCGCAACCGTGACGATATTTCCATCTTTTGTGATTTTTCTCACACTATGTGTGTTCATGCCCACGATATGCAATTCCCCGGCAGGGCTCATGGCCAGGTAGTCCATATTGCGGATTCCCGCTTGCAATGCTGGACCGCCATCTCCCGAGGTCTCATGGTTGCCATTTCCGGCAATCGTGCTGATAATGCCCTGGGTGTCTATCTTACGGATCATATTATTGGCACCATCGGCGATATACAGATTGCCTTCCTTATCGGTGACCAAAGCGCTGGGGTCGCGAAATGCAGCTTCGCTTGCCGGGCCGCCATCGCCATAATGTGCCGATTCTCCGGTGCCTGCGATGGTGGTGATTTCCCCCTGGGCAGAAACTTTGCGGATCTGGTGGTTGAGCCGGTCGGAAATAAACATATTTCCTTTATGGTCAAAAGCGATATCCGAAAAGGTGGTGATTATCGCCAGTTCCCCGGTTTGAACCTTGCCTTTATATTTGCTCTTGGCAATAGATTTTAGATAGTGCTCATCAACCGTTCCCAGAACCTTGCGCATGATTCCCTTTTCATCCACTTTTCGAATGAGACTGGTAAATCCACTGGGGCTGACGATGAATATTTCTTCTTTGTTATTGAGCTTCAAAGAAGTTGCCCCATAGATGGAAGCTTTCAGGGCAGGTAGCCCATCACCGATATTCCCCCGGGTTCCGTTTCCGGCGATGGTTTGAATGATTCCATCGGGTGAAACCCGGCGAATGCGGTAATGGCCTTTATCGGAAATGATCAGGTTGTCTTTTTTGTCAACGGCGATTCCGTGGGGAAAGCTCAGCTTTGCTCCGTTGGCTGGGCCGCCGTCTCCGGCAAACATCTTCACTCCATTTCCGGCAACGGTTTCGATGCTACCGCGACGGATGTCTACCCGGCGAATGCGGTAATGCGAGCGGTCAATGATCAGCAGTTTGTCATTTTGATCCAGGGTCACTCCGAAAGGCAGATGCAAATTGGTATCGCGGGCTACTTCTGCATCCCCGTTGTAATGCTGCTGTCCGGTTCCTGCGATGGTTCGGATCATTCCCTGAGTGTCCACTGAGCGAACCCGGTTATTGTTGCGGTCGGCGATGTACAGGATGCCGTTTTTATCCACCACCACGCCGGTGGGCCCGGCGATACTGGCACGGTAAGCGGGGCCGTTATCACCCATGAAAAAGAAACTGCCATCGCCAGCCACGGTGGTGATGATTCCCTGCGGGGTGACTTTGCGTATCCGGTTGTTGCCGCGATCAGCGATATACAGATTGCCTTTTTTATCCAGAGCCAGCCCAAAAGGTCGTGATAACTGGGCTTTGGCGGCAGGGCCGGAATCGCCTTTGAATCCATCCATGCCATTGCCTGCAAAAGTGGTGATGATGCCTTTCTTGTTCACCACACGAACCCGGTCATTGGAACGGTCAGAAATATAAATATTTCCGTCATCATCGACTACGACTCCTGACGGTAGGTTGAGCTGGGCCGCGGTGGCTTTGCCACCATCACCACTGAAGCCGGCAGTTCCGTTACCCGCTACAGTGGTGATGTTTCCGCGTGTGTCTACTTTGCGCACCCGGTGATTGTTCCGGTCGGTGATATAAAGGTTGCCCTTTTTATCTACGGTCAAATTGGCCGGCATTTTCAGTTTTGCTACGGTGGCTTTGCCACCATCGCCACCAAACCCGGATTCGCCGGTGCCGGCAAAGCGCGTCATGTTCCCGCGAGTGTCTATCCGGCTGATGATATTGTGGTCGCGCATGGCAATATAAATATTGCCTCTCTTATCGACAGCTACTCCATCGACCAGAGAAATTTCGGTTTCAGTGGCTTTGACCGTTTTTGCCAATACCGGGATGGCGATAAGCCCCACCCACAACAAAATATTCAGCACGATCAAAAATTTAAGATTTTTTAGCATATTCGAACCTCTTTAATGTGAACAGAAAAATGCCAGGAAAAGGCCATTTTCTCCTCCCTGAAAATTCGGGAAAAAAATAATACGGGGAGAAGTGGATTTTTTGCCCTTTTTAGTATTGGGGTAAACCCGGTTTCAGGATTGCTTCGCCCCCGCCAAACTCCCGTAAGTTCGCATAGGTGAAAGCTTTATGATTTGTGTAAGCTGGCAATTATACGTTGCAGGAAATCGTTGTCAAATATTATCTCGTTGGGTTTGAGAGAGCAAAAATGCTATCATTTTAGCCATCATGAAGACCTTATTGATTTTTCCGGCACAGTGGTATCCCACTCAACCCTATTTGAGCACACCCTACCTGACGGCTTATTTGCGGGCCAAAGGCTGGGATGTGGAGCAAAGAGATTTTAATATAGCCTCCTACGAGCATTTTTTGTCGGAGCCGCTTTTGCAGAACGCTGAAAAGCTGATGGCCCAGCGTATGCAATCGCTCAAAAGCCAGGATTCCTTGTCGATGAAGGAGAAATCCCATCTGGATGTGCTGGCGATGGGGTTGAAATTCTCCGAGCGGATCAAGGCCGGGGTCGAGGAGGCCAAATCGGTGCTCAGAACGCCGGAGAGGTTTTTTGACTTTCCCAGTTATCAGCAGGCGGATATGGTGATCAAATCCGCCCTGAAACTGGTTTCCGATGCGTATGCCCCGGCGGTTTTCAGCTTGTCCACTTTTGAGAGTGGCACCCGCGCCGAAGAGTCCACCCACAGGGCGCATGAGGCCACTCGCGATAAGGCGACCAATCCCTTCATCCATTTATATGAAAGCGTTTTGATTCCAGGTGAAAACTGGCAGGACTATAATGTGGTCGGCATTTCTATCGTCGGCATCTCACAGATCATCCCTGGGCTGACTTTAGCTCGACTGCTTAAAGAAAGGTTTCCGCATTTACATATCACCCTCGGCGGTCCCATTTTCAGCGTCAACGCCGGACAGTTGATCGGCCACCCGGAATTTTTTGATGATTT
>CAZEBI010000135.1:0-7638 GCA_964510355.1 uncultured Nitrospina sp.
GCGCGAAAGTTTCTAAATCACCCCAGCCCCTCTTTGTAAAAGAGGGGTCCATTAAAGCTCCCCCTTCTACGAAGGGGGCTGGGGGGGATTTGCTTTTTTTACTTAAAGCAGGGTGGGGAATTACCCCGGTTACGCTTTGTACTTCGGAGAATACTCTGAAAACGACCGCTGAGCTTTGCCTGACTTGCATTTCTTGATGTTCAGCTTTTCACTCATGCAATATCCGGGTTAGCCCACCCTTTTCTCCCAGCAAATCCATATTTTCATCCCCACTAAAATCAACCCCAATCTCCTTTAAAAAGCGTCATTTTCAGCCCCAGGAATTATTAGGAATTGCAACGCTTTTTCATTGACAATAACTATCGGCTTGGTTACTATCGCCCTTCTATTTACGCGAGTTTGGAGCCTCGGCTCAAAGCTCAATTAACTGTTTGTTTTTAGCGGTTTAAGGCGGGTTCATTGCCCCCCGCCGGATGGAAATTGTTTGCGTGCCAGGTGGAAAATCACCTCGTTTACCTGCGTTTATTAAAAACAGCACCAACGCCGTTTTAGAAAACCTATGCTCGAACAATATATAGGCGCCGCAATTATGTTACTCCTTTGCCTCGGCATTGCCGTTGGCATGCTCGTGATGACTACCTTTTTAGGGCCTAAACGGGTATTCGCCGACAAGATGGAGCCTTTCGAATGTGGCGAAAGCCAGCTGGTTTCTCCACACCAACGTTTCTCCGTCAAGTTTTATCTCGTGGCGGTTTTATTTGTTTTATTCGATATCGAAGCCATCTTCTTTTTCCCTTGGGCGATTCTGTTCAAGCGCCTGGGGATGTTTGGCTTTATTGAAATGCTTTTGTTCATTCTCATTCTCGGCGTTGGCCTCATGTATGTCTGGAAACGCGGCGGACTCGATTGGGAATAGCCGGGCCACGCCCGGTGGGTATAGGGCAATAACTCCTCAGGCCGCCAACAGGTTTGAGCGCAGTAAAAAAGGTATAGTCGCTTGAGTCCAGCGTCACGCTGGGCCACTAACGGTGTAGGATTAAAAAATGTCTGAAAATAAAATCATTGAACGCATCAAGGGGCAGTTTGGTTCCATGGTGATCGACACCCACAGCTTTCGCGATGACCAGACTGTCACCGTGAAAAAAACCTGTGGCAACGAGTTCTTCAAGTTCCTGCGTGATGACGCAGAGCTGGCGTTCAATTTTTTGATGGACATTACAGCGGTTGATTATCTCGCCAAAAAAGATGAACGCTTTGAGGTGGTTTATCATTTCTATTCCCTCAAACACAATCATCGGGTGCGCATAAAAATTCCCGTATCTGTGGAAGACTGCATTGCCGACTCGATAACAGCGTTATGGAAAACGGCGAACTGGTATGAACGCGAAATCTGGGATATGTATGGCATCAAGTTTCGCGATCACCCGAACTTGCGGCGAATTCTACTTTATGAGCAGTTCAAGGGGCATCCTTTGCGTAAAGACTATCCGATAAACAAACGGCAACCCCTGATTGGGCCGCTGAATTAAGGAAAAACCATGTGGGTTGAGTTACTCATTACGCTGGTTAAAATCTTTTTCATCCTGGGGGTCACTGTTGCCTTTTTTGCACCTATCCTGACCTGGGTGGAACGAAAGCAAAGTGCGCTCATGCAGGATCGCGTCGGGGCCAACCGTGCCGACATTCTGGGGTTCACTGTGTTGGGCCTGTTCCACATTATCGCCGATGCGGTGAAGATGTTTGTCAAGGAAGATTTTATTCCCGATGGGGCCAACAAGGTTCTTCATACAATAGCCCCGGTCATAGCCTTGGTTCCGGCTCTCCTGACTTTTGCGGTGGTGCCTTTTGGCGGGCAGTACACGATCTTTGATACACAAGTCAATCTGGTGATTTCGGATTTGGATGTAGGTCTTCTTTTTGTGTTCGCCATTGCGTCTTTGGCAACCTACGGCTATGTCATCGCCGGCTGGAGCTCCAACAACAACTGGTCGCTTCTGGGTGCCATGCGGACCGCGTCACAAATGATTTCTTATGAAGTCACCATGGGGCTCACCATCATCGGCGTGTTGATGGTTTATGGGACCATGCGGCTCACCGAAATTGGTGCCGCACAGGAAGACTTTCTGCGCTGGGGGCTTTTTCTCCAGCCCCTCGGGTTCATCATGTTTTTTACTGCGTCCATTGCCGAGAATAAACGCATCCCGTTCGATGCCCCGGAGGCAGAATCGGAACTGGTCGCAGGCTATTTTACTGAATACAGTGGTCTCAAATTCGGCATGTTTTTCATGGCGGAGTTTATCGAAATAGTCACGATCGGTGCGCTCATGACTATTTTATTTTTTGGCGCGTGGCATATCCCGTTTTTACCGACTGCCACGTTGTTATCATGGTTTGACTTTCTCGGTGTCACGGGTTCGAACATCATTGTGATGTTCATTCAGATAGGTGTGTTTTTTGGCAAGGTGATTTTCTTTATCTGGTTTCAAATGATAGTTCGGTGGACACTCCCCCGATTTCGTTACGACCAGATCATGACTTTGGGCTGGAAGATTCTCCTGCCCCTGTCCTTGGCAAATATTCTTGTTACCGGGCTCGTAATCCTGGCGCTGGACTGATTGAAGGAGTGCGCTTATGGCTTATTATGTAAATAGAGGTGCAGATCTGACTTGGTGGGAGAAGTCCTATATCCCTGAAATTATAAAGGGGATGTGGCTCACCTCGCGGCGTTTTTTTTATAACTTGTTTGGGTTCATTCCTTTTTTGCTGGGTACCGAAAAGGAAAGAAGGATCATGACCGTATATTACCCGGAAGAACAGGTTCAGTACCCGATAGCTTATCGGGGGCGACCGGTTCTGGCCCAGAACGAAGACGGGCATCCGGCATGCGTGGCCTGTGGCCTTTGCGAAATCGCCTGTCCGGCTTATTGCATCCATATTGAACCGGCGATCAATACCGGCAAGCAAAACCAGTACGAACGCTGGCCGGAGGTGTTCACTATTGATTACGCCATTTGTATTTTTTGTGGCAACTGTGAAGAGGCCTGTCCGGAAGAAGCCATCTTCATGAGCGACAACTGCGAAATATCCATGCTGGATCGCAAGAAAATGCTTTATACCAAGGAACAACTTTTAACACCGGTTGCCGATTTGCAAAAACGCATTGAATTCACCCGGAACATGTACGCAAAATGGAACTATTAATCTTTTATCCGCTAGCCGGTTTTTGTGTGGCGTTGGCCCTGGGCGTTATCTTTAATAGCAGCCCGGTAGGTTCGGCCATCTCGCTGATCGGCATGATGATTGGCCTGGCGGCCATCTTCGCCCTGCAACAGGCCCATTTCATCGCCATTGTGCAGATCATCATTTATGCCGGGGCTATTATGGTTTTGTTCATGTTCGTGATCATGCTGCTGAACTTAAAAGAAGGCGAAACCGCAAGCTGGGTCTCCAGGGAAAAGAATTCACGGCTCTCGATACTGACCGGGTTTCTGGCTCTGGGAATTTTATACAAGATTTCAGACGTTATCCTTTCAACACCTATGGATACGCCCGCTACCCTCCCGGACAGTTTCGGAACGGTGGCGAAGATTGGTGAAACATTGTTTACGGATTTTGTACTGCCTTTTGAGGTAGCATCGATTCTTTTACTTGCGGCAATGGTCGGGGCGGTGGTCCTGGCGAAAAATAAACTGGACTGACAAGTGCACGAGAACATTGTTTTCTTGACTTGCGACAATGGTCAGGGCAAAAACCTTGGCTGAACACAAACTGGACTGACAAGTGCACGAGAATATTGTTTCTTTGACTGACGGCAAATAGTCGGGGCAAAAGCCTTGGCGAAAAACAAACTGGACTGACGAATATGCTTGAAGATACTGTTCCTTTATCGCATTACCTGATACTGAGCGCGACTCTGTTCGTGATCGGAATCGTGGGTGTCTTGATACGCCGAAACGTTATCGTTGTGTTCATGTCCATTGAGATCATGCTCAACGCCGTAAATATTTCGCTGATCGCATTTGATCATTATATGAACCTATCGAGCGGGCAAGTTTTCAGTTTTATGGTGATGTGCGTTGCCGCCGCCGAAGTTTCAGTTGGGCTGGCCATTATCATCTCGTTGCACCGGAATAAACCGACCGTCAATCTGGACGAATTCAACCTGTTAAAATGGTAAAAACGGTATGTTGTTAAAATTGACCTGCCTGGTTCCACTGTTTCCGTTGATCGGATCCATCATCAACGGATTTTTTGGGCTGAAAATTGGCAAGAAGGCTGTAGGGTTTGTGGCTTGTGGCAGTATGGCCCTGTCTTTTTTTACCTCTATTCTGGTCTTTGCCGGTTTTCTCATGTTGCCGGAAGGACAACATGTCTTTGAGCAGGTTGCATGGACATGGTTCGGAGCCGGTGATTTTAACGTAGATTTTGGTTTTCAGGTTGACCCTCTCACCCTGGTCATGATGTTTGTCGTCACCGGCGTTGGCTTGATCATTCATGTCTATTCGATCGGCTATATGCGTGAAGAGTACAGCTACTACCGGTTCTTCGCCTATTTCAATTTGTTTGCCTCTGCCATGCTCCTCCTTGTTATGGGCAACAATTTCCTGCTCATGTTCATCGGCTGGGAAGGTGTGGGCTGCTGTTCCTATTTTCTCATCGGCTATTATTTCGAGAAGAAGTCGGCCTGCGATGCCGGCACCAAAGCATTCGTCGTCAACCGTGTTGGTGATTTTGCCTTTCTGCTCGCCGTCATGTACATATTCAATGTTTTTGGCACCATCGACTTCACCGATGTGATGCACGCGGCTCCAGAAAAACTGATCTACGGTGGAGAAATTGTAACCATCATCACCATGTTATTGTTTGTCGGTGCAACGGGTAAATCGGCGCAGATTCCGCTTTATACCTGGCTCCCGGATGCGATGGAAGGCCCGACACCGGTCAGCGCCCTGATCCATGCGGCCACTATGGTCACAGCTGGGGTCTATATGGTAGTCCGGTGCAACGTGTTGTTCAACCTGTCGCCATTGACCATGACCGTTGTTGCGTTTATCGGCGGGGGCACTGCAATCATGGCGGCTACCATCGGCATGACACAATTCGATATCAAACGTGTTCTCGCCTACTCCACAGTCAGCCAGATCGGTTATATGTTCCTGGCTTGCGGTGTGGGTGCCTACACCGCCGCGATTTTCCATCTCGTAACCCATGCATTTTTTAAAGCCTGTCTCTTTCTGGGTTCCGGTAGCGTCATTCACGGTATCCATGGTGAGCAGGATATGCGCAAGATGGGCGGGCTCAAAAAATATATGCCCACTACCTACTGGACGTTCCTGATCTCGACTCTGGCGATTGCCGGGATACCGCCGCTCGCCGGGTTCTTCAGTAAAGACGAAATTCTGTATCACTCTTTGATGGACGGAAATATTATTTTCTGGGGCATGGGAATATCCGCCGCCCTGTTGACGGCATTTTATATGTTCCGACTGGTGTTCATGACTTTCCACGGAGAGTCCCGAGTAGACCCTTCGGTCCACCCGCATGAATCTCCGAAAGTGATGACCACGCCGCTGGTAGTTCTAGCTGGCCTTGCCACCGTTGGCGGCTTGCTCGGCATCCCGCTCGTTCACGGTTGGCATATTCTGCATGAGTGGCTGGCCCCGGTTCTTCATTTCGACCTTGCGGCCGCGTTGGAACATTCCGAACATATGCTCCATGAGACAGGTCAGCACGCACCTTCCTGGGCGCATCTGCTGGAACCCAAAGAACACAATCTCTGGATCGAATCCGCATTGATGGCGTTCTCTGCGATCGTCGCCATCGTTGGAATTTGTAGCGCTTATGCCTGTTACATCTGGCGACCCGATTTACCGGAAAAATTTACCAAAGGGCAATGGGGTTTCGACCTGGTACAAAACAAATATTATGTGGATGAGCTTTACGATGAATCGATTGTCAAACCCACGGTCGAGGCCTCCAAGCTGTTATGGAAAGAATGTGATGCCAAAGCCATTGATGGTGCTGTGAATGGCACGGCCCAAATCATAGGCTGGTGTAGCCGCCAGGCTCAGTCCTTCCAATCCGGTTTTGTACGCAACTACGCTTTATTTATCGTTCTTGGCTTTATTAGTCTTTTGCTGGTGATGTTCTAAATGTTTTTAACATTCGTTACATTTTTACCCTTTATCGGGGCGGTGCTTCTGGCCTTCATGCCGAGGGAGAATGCAAACGCGATCAAGCAGACGGCTCTCGCTGTTGCGGTGGCGGATTTCCTGCTCTCGTTGATGTTGTGGAAGAATTTCGACGACACCACTCATAAAATGCAGTTCGAGTTGAACGTTCCCTGGATCGAAGCCTGGGGCATCAACTTTCATGTCGGTATAGATGGAATTTCACTCCTGCTTTTTGTGATGACCACCTTCCTGACCATGATCTGCATCATCGCCTCCTGGGATGTTAAAAAACATATCCGCGAATACATGATGGCCATGCTGGTTCTTTCAACCGGCATGCTGGGAGTTTTCGTCGCCTTGGACCTGTTCATGTTTTATGTGTTCTGGGAGTTCCAACTGATTCCCATGTACATCATTGTCGGCGTATGGGGCGGCCCGCGCCGGATTTATGCCTCCATCAAGTTCTTCTTGTATACGGCTGTGGGCTCTTTGCTCATGCTGGTAGCGATCATCTGGATTTATTTCCATATTCAGCAAACCACAGGCGTTGCGACAGCCGACATCCTTTATATTACCGAACACCTTGACGTGTCTCTGGACATCCAGAAATGGCTGTGGCTGGCATTTTTTCTGGCTTTTGCCATCAAGGTGCCGATGTTTCCATTTCACACCTGGTTGCCAGACGCGCATGTTGAAGCGCCTACCGCAGGCTCTGTTATTTTGGCAGGTGTCCTGTTGAAAATGGGTACTTACGGCTTCCTGCGTTTTAACCTGCCCTTTTTCCCCCAGGCTTCGTACGAGTTTGTTCCCATGATCGCCTGGCTGTCGATCATCGGCATCATATACGGGGCATTGGTGGCAATGGTTCAGGAAGACTTGAAAAAACTGGTTGCCTATTCCAGCGTCAGTCATCTCGGGTTCATCATGCTGGGAATTTTTGCCCTCAACCCTTACGGAATCCAGGGGGCATTGATCCAGAATATCAATCACGGCATCAGCACCGGCGCACTCTTTTTGTTGGTGGGTGTCATCTATGATCGTCGCCATACAAGGTTGATCAGTGAATTTGGTGGATTGGCTAAGATCATGCCAAAATACACCGTTTGTTTCATGATTGCCGCTTTGTCTTCAATCGGGTTACCGGGCATGAACGGGTTTGTCGGGGAGTTTCTGGTACTGCTGGGAATCTTCCAGGTCAACGGGCTGTGGGCGGCCTTCGCCACTTCAGGAGTCATTCTCGCCGCTTGTTATATCCTCTGGATGTTCCAACGCGTCATGTTCCTGGAATTGAAAAACCCGAAAAACATGAACCTGCCGGACATGAACCTGCGGGAAATGATCACTATCGTTCCCTTGATCGTTTTGATTTTCTGGATCGGTTTATATACCAAACCATTCATGAAAAATTTTGAGGCATCTGTCACACATTTATTATCCAAAGTAAAACCGGATAAATTAAAGACCA
>CAZEBI010000136.1:0-7623 GCA_964510355.1 uncultured Nitrospina sp.
GGAGCTTCTCTGCGAAAATTTTTCTGACCTGCTGGACAATTTTAGAATTTCCCACCACGGCGGTTCCTTCTTCAATGCTGGCGCGGTTGCCAGAGAAATTTGCGAATCGCCCGCCTGCCTCTTCGACCAGGATTTTGCAGGGGGCGTAGTCCCATATTTTGGCAAGCGGGTCCACCATCACATCCACGACACCGCGTATTGCCATTAAGTGACCGAACGCATCCGGGTAGGTCCTTACTATTGCGGCTTCCTGGTTCAGGCGGTTGAAAAGGAAGGTGCATTTTTCACTGCGAAAACAATAATGGTCGGCGACCGCAACAAAAGCTCCTTTCAGGCGGGGCTGCTTTGAAACCTTAAGAGGCTGTCCATTGGCAAAAGCGCCTTTTCCCTTTACGGCCCAGGCGGTTTCCCCCAGAGCTGGCAATTCGATGATGCCCAACACCGGTTCTCCCTTGTGCAGGAGGGCGATCATCGATGCGAAAAGTGGCAACCCTCTCACGAAGGACCGGGTTCCATCCACAGGATCAATGGTCCAGACCCATTCCGCATCCGGATTGTGGTTGCCAAACTCCTCCCCGATGATCCCGTGATCGGGGAAATATCGCGAGATTTTTTTGCGCAGAATTTCCTCGGCATTTCGGTCCGCGATAGTGACCGGGCTACGGTCCTCTTTGAGGTCAACGGAAAACTCTCCTCGAGACCATTTTAAAACTTCCGCCTTCGCGGGTTTCATGAAGGATAACGCGGCATCTTTAACTTCTAGTAAATTCATAATAGGGGTTAACAAAACTTCCGGTAAGGGGCTAGGGAAAATATCGTTGCTTTAATCACTGTTTAAATTATAATTGTCCCATTCATCTAGTATTCAAAAAAATATTGTTTTATTGGGCTATAAAAAATATGAGTGACAAGAAGTTAATGATTGCGATCATAGGTTGTTTCGGGATCGCTGTTTTGTTTGTGCTGGTCATCATCTGGGAAATAAAAAAATCCATCGAATACGATGAGAGAATACAGCAAATGTCCAAAAAAGCCAATGATGTCGAGGTGGCTGACAACCGGGATTTCAGTGTCTATGAAACTCTGGTTGGGGAAGATGAACGAGAGATGATTTTGGTGCCGGAAGGCATTTTTTCCCGTGGCTCCGACTCAGGAGGCTATGACGAAAAACCCACACAGGAAATTTACCTCGATGCATTTTTTGTGGATAAATATGAGGTGAGTGTCGCCGCGTATAACAAATATCGCAAAGCGGCCAGTTATGTGGAACCCTCGGTGCCTTTTTTTCAGGGCGACAGTGAGGTGATGAAAGTTCCCACTCATGCTGTTGTTGGCGTTTCCTGGAACGATGCGGTCAACTATTGTACCTGGGCCGGTAAAAGGCTGTTGACCGAGGCGGAGTGGGAAAAAGCCGCGCGGGGCACGCATGGGCTCAAATATCCCTGGGGCAAGAAGATTCTTCCTAAACGCGCTAATCTGGCTGGAACAGGTGATGGCTACCCCTATATGGGGCCTGTGGGAAGTTACCCCATGGGGCGGAGCGTTTATGGGGTTTATGATATGGCGGGCAATGTTTCGGAGTGGGTCGAGGATTATTACGACCAGTTTTATTATAAAACGGCTCCGATGATGAACCCGACCGGCCCCGAGAAAAAACAGAACCGCGTTTTTAGAGGCGGCTCGTGGGATGCGAGAAGCGTGGATATCCGTACCGCCAAACGTTTTGCCGCATCGCCTGGAAGAAAAGACGGCATTCTGGGTTTCCGTTGCGGTCGTTCAAAAAATCCTGAATAGTTCACTTCCCAAGTAGAAAATCAAATCCCCCCAACCCCTGTGGTATTTCTTCCACAGCTTTCATGCTCGGAACGGGTACTTCGTGGAAGGGGGAGTTTCAATGGACCCCTCTTTTACAAAGTACCCGCTTCGGGGCACGAGGTAAGTGAGGAAATATCACGGGGGCTGGGGTGATTTAGAACCTGTCGTGCGTGCAATATCCGGGCTAGATACGAGACCAACTGGCAATGACTCGTTGACCCTCCAACACGGTTTGAATAAGGTGAAAAGCTAGTGCAAGTTACTCGCGGAAGTACTCCGCCGCCCCGAATCTGGATTTTCCTGTTTTTTTTCGTTTCCGGTGCAACCGGGCTGATCTACGAAGTGGTGTGGACCCGTTTGCTCACTTTGGTGATGGGAAACACCCACTACTCCATCGCTACCGTCCTGACTGCGTTCATGGGAGGACTGGCTTTAGGGAGTTATACCGGGGGCAGGGTGATCGACGACAGAAGGTTTTCACTAAACCCTCTGGCTACCTATGCCATTCTGGAAGTGGGAATCGGTTTGTACTGCCTGCTCATTCCCAGCCTGATTGATTTAGCTTTCCCCCTCTTCAAATGGATTTATCTCAACCTGGGTGATTCGTATACCCAGGCCTCTCTGGCGCGTTTTTTGGTTTGTGTGGCGATTTTAATTGTTCCTGCCACGTTCATGGGCGCGACTTTACCGGTGCTCAGCAAATTTGTTTCGCAGGACGAAGCCCATATCGCAAAAGATGTGGGAACCTTGTATTCCATCAATACCTTTGGTGCGGTTTTTGGGGCCTGGGCCTCGGCATTTGTATTCATGCGGCTCTGGGGGGTCCAGTCCACCATCTGGATGGCGGCCCTGTGGAATCTTGCCATTGCGGCGGTTATTTTTCGGGTCTTTAAGCCGCCTTTAAAAGAAAAGGGCAGGGTTCACGATGACGCAGAGAATTCCCCTCCAGCTCTGGACACAAGGGAGAAATTAATTCTCCTGAGTTTTGGTCTGTCAGGCATGGTCGCTCTGGTTTATCAGGTGGCCTGGAACCGTATTTTGTCCCTTTTAATGGGCTCCTCTGTCTATGCCTTCAGCCTGATCCTGACGGTCTTCATCCTGGGGCTGGCTTTGGGGACCGCCAGCTTTTCCCAACTCCTATCTCGGTTCAGTGACCTGATGAAGGTCTATGGGTTCACTCAAATAGCTATAGGAATGGTGTCTCTTTTAATCATTCCTTTGTTTGGTTTCATCCCTTTTGTCAATCGCTGGATTTATGAAAACTGGGGACTGCAATTTGAGTTCATTCAATTGACAAATTTCCTGATCATTTTTACTCTGCTTTTTATCCCCACCTTTTTTATGGGAGCGCAGTTTCCCGTGGTCATTAAACTGATGGCGCGAAAACTGCAAAATCTGGGTCATCATGTGGGCCGAACCTATGCCTGCAACACCATCGGTGCCATTGTCGGATCATTCATTGCGGGTTTTATTCTGATTCCTGAACTGGGATTACAGACCACTCTCTTAAGCGCGGTGTTTTTGAATGTTCTGCTGGGAACGGTGATACTCATGCTGGGGGCCCGGCTCAACCTGAACGTGAAGATCTATATTCTGCCGGTATTTTTGGTTTTTTGTGTCTTGGCGGCAAAATCCATCGGCCCGTGGGATAAATCCGTGATTTCCAGTGGTTCTTTTATGCCTTACCGCATTGCAGATCTTGCCGCCGCAGAGATGAAGAAAAATAAAATTCTTTTTTTCAAGGAAGGGATGCATACCACAGTGACCACGGAACTTTCTGTGTCCGGGAATATTTTCCTGCGTGTGAACGGAAAGACCGATGCCTCTCTGGCTCTTGATATGCGAACGCAATTGCTTTCCGGTTATCTTCCCATGTTGTTTCATCCTGATCCTAAATCTGCTCTGGTGATCGGGCATGGCAGTGGCATCACTCTCGGGGCGGTGGAACAGTTTCCCGTCGACAGGATCACGCTTGTCGAGATTTCGCCCACGGTCATTGAAGGTTCCCGGTTTTTTGATCCCTTTAATCATCATGCGTTGGATGACAAGAGAGTGACCTTAAAACTCGAAGACGGTCGCAATCATATCGCCCTGTCTGAGGATAGCTATGATGTGATTGTGTCAGAACCTTCCAACCCCTGGATTTCTGGGGTGGGGGCTTTGTTTACCGTGAACTTTTTTGAACTGCTGAAGAAGCGGTTGAACCCCGGTGGTGTGGCCTGCATCTGGGTTCATACCAATATGTCGCCGGACAGTTTTAAGTCCATCATCCGTTCCTTTTCTCAGGAGTTTGCTTTTGTGAGCATGTGGGAGTCGATAGCGGGAGACGATTACCTGCTGATCGGGTCGCAAGAGGAATACGGTTTGTCTTATGAAAAAACGCAAACATATTTGGCGAATGATGTGGTCGGACGGGATCTGCGTCGCATCGGCATCAATAATGTCCCGGACCTTTTGAGCCTGATGATCATGTCGCGGGAAAAATTGCTGGAGTTCAGTGCTTTAGCTCCTTTACATACCGATGACAATTCCCTGCTCGAGTTCAACGCGCCGGAATATGTTTATAAAGATGAACGGGCGGTTTTAGTCCGGCAGTTGACCCCTTTTATCCAACTGGAGCCGGGGTTCGTTAAATTCCCTGCTATCCCGGCGGATGTCCGTGGTGACAAAAAACGCGAATACGGAAAAGTTGTGGCGAGGTTGGCAAGCCTTGAACGGTCTGAAAGCCAGATTGAGGACATCAAGAGCAAGGCTGAACTGGAGAGGCTTTTAGATCAGGCATTAGGGGCGTTCAATGTCGGTGATATCAGTCAGGCTCTGCAAAGCTATAAGAAGATTCTGCAATTGGACCCGGAACATGTGATGACTCATTACAATATGGGTAATATTTTCCTTGAACTCAAGTTGACGGATCAGGCGGAGTCTGCCTACCGGAAGACTCTTGCGATCAACCCGTTTTATGTGTTCGGCTCAATCGGCCTGGCCCGGCTTTATGTGTTCTCCGGTCAGCCGGATAAAGCGATCGAAGTTTTGCGTGATACGTTAAAGTGGTACGCAGGGGATCAGGAAGTCAGCCTCTACCTTGGCTTGGCGTATGCGTTTAAAAAGGAGGCTGAAAAAGCCATTGCGCAGTTTAAAAAATCATTGATATGGGGCCCGGATTTTCCGCTGGCGCATTATTATCTGGGTGTCCAGTATCAAGGCCGAAACCCTGAACTAGCCAAAAGCCATTTGCAAAATTTTTTACAGTTGGCTCTATTGCGCGCAGGTTATGAAAATCTCAGGCCGAAAGCGGAAAAAATATTAAACAAACTTTCAACGGGTCTCTAGTTATTCAGTGGTTTTTTCTGAGCCAACTCGCGGCCCTTATCTTATAAGGGCCACTCATGGGCAAGAGCAGTTTTTAGAGGTGCTTTTAAGCGGAAAACTGGTATACTCGCTACTCCTCTTGGTCGATGACCCTGCCGGAAAATTTCTCAATAACTAGAATCTAATTTAAGTAAGAAGGTCTCATGCCCGGAAAAATTAAAGCCCTGTGGTATTTTTGTATGGTCGTTACGGTTGCCGGCTTTTTGGTGCTTGCGGCCCGGGGTGAAATGGGTAAATCCCGTGAACAGTCTAAAATAGCCTCTCAGGCCGCAGTTGAAGAACGAAAAGAAGTCGCAGAACATACAATCCAGATAGACCCGGTTAAATTAGTCCGTGAACTCAACGCGCTGGGTAAATACCAGGAAGCGGAAGACATCGCTCGCAAAGCAGGTGAGAGGAACCCGGATCATGCCGAAATCCAGACATGGTGGGGGATTTCTCTCGTCAAGATGGGGAAACGCAAAGAGGCCATCGAACATTTTATTCTTGCGGCAAAAAAAGACCCCTCCGATGAAAAAGCCCATCTGTATTGGGGCTTGACGCTGGCAATGGATAAAAAATTTGAGTCTGCCATCCGTCATTACAGGACGGTGTTGGAGATCAATCCTGAGCACAGTAATGCTTATGCCTATTGGGGAGCATCCCTGAGCGCTCTTGAAAAACTGGAAGATGCTGTTTCCAAGCTCGAAGAGAGCCTGGTATTAAACGCGTTCAACAGTCAGGCTTATAAAGTTCTGATCGATGTTCTGTATAAACAACAGAAATATGAGCGTGCCTGGGAAATAGTTCGTAAAGGCCGGGCCGATAATATTTCTTTGCCACAGGGCTCTATAGAGCGTTTATCGCAGTCTTTTCCCGAATCCCCCCAAAAGCCCTGAAATGTTTGGGGTTTTAAAACGACTAATCCGAAATTGGCATAGAAAATGCAGCTCTGCTTAAATCAGAGCAATTGTGTCAATATTGCAAACACTGAAAATTCTGCTTGAAATTGAGTGGATTAGTGTTGATTATAGGCTGTTAGTTATAGTAAATTTGGTTTTTTCAAAACCTGCTATATCATATAACAGGAGTCTCCAATAAATTCAGGTTTTACAGGAAATGCGGATCATGAATTTAAAAAAAATAGGTGAGGGTTTTCTGCTCTCGGGATTCTTTTTGTTGGTTGGGTTTTCAACTTTTTCTTGGGCCAGCGGTGGGAATTTTAATTCCCCGATGCCGAATTTTATTTCGGAAGTAAACGACGATGTTATCGCACAAACTTCAGAAGTCACTATAAAGCTGGAAAAGAGAGTTCCCCGAAGTCCTGGAAATTCTCCGTCTATCGAAACGGCACAGGGAATGGTCAAATCCTCCCAGAACCCGGAAGATTACGAAGACATGGAAGACCCTTTTGCCGGGGATGAAGAAGACCTTCCCATAATGAAAGACCCCTTTGAAGGTTATAACCGCTGGATGTTTGGGGTCAATGAAACCATTTATGACGCTGTGCTGGAGCCGGTTGCCAGAGGCTATCGCAATACGGTGCATGAGAACCTTCGCCTGGCTGTGAAAAATGTTTTTTCCAATGCCATGGCACCTGTCAAGCTCCTCAGCAGTTTGATTCAGTTGGACTTTGAAAAAACCGGGCGGGTTCTTGCGCGGACCTTGATCAACACGACCTTCGGGCTGGGTGGGCTGGCAGATGTGGCCGGTGAAGAATATCATATTGAAGATGTCAACGAAGACTTTGATCAGGCTATGGGGTATTACGGTGTGCCAACGGGGCCTTATGTGGTGCTGCCGTTTTTTGGGCCTTCCACAGCTCGCAATATAGTGGGACGGGCCGCAGATGGTTTCCTCAGCCCGGTATTTTTTCTGACTCCGGGTACTGGTATCAGCGTAGGGCTTACTATTGAGGAAAATATCAATGATGCCTCGTTTATCGTGGACGACAAAAAACAGTTAGAAGAAAGTGCTTTGGATGAGTATGAAAGCATTCGTGACTTCTTTCATCAGTACCGGCACGGGTTGGTAAAGAAATAGATTCCCTTGTCCGGTGATTTCAGGCCACACCCTTGTTTCGCAAGGGTCGCAGTTTTATAGATCCCGTTGTTTCCTCTCCTTTTTTCTGTTTCCTCTTAGTTTATTCCTGTGGCATTTTCCTGTATCCTGAGAACCACCCATCCTTATTTTTATACGAAAGGTGTTTTTATTGTGGCTGATTCAGAAACTTGTAATCGTTTGAAGGACGAAACCAGTCCTTATTTACTGCAACACGCCAGCAACCCGGTCGACTGGTATCCCTGGGGTCCGGTAGCTTTGCAAAAGGCCCAGGAAGAAAACAAACCTATTTTCCTCAGTATCGGCTACTCCGCCTGCCACTGGTGCCATGTCATGGCCCATGAATCTTTTGCAAACGAAGAAATCGCAAAAATCATGAATGAGAAATTTATCAATATC
>CAZEBI010000137.1:0-7529 GCA_964510355.1 uncultured Nitrospina sp.
TTTCCTGCACGCAGAACAAACCAAAATTAATATTGATCGGCTGAAACCCTTTGCTCCTGGATGTAGTCAGATAATTTATCAAAGCACCCAGAGCGGTATCTACAGGGGGTGGAGCATAGGAGCTTCCCGTTATTTTCGCCACCGCGCTCAAGCTCGCTAACAACCCCATCGCAGACGACTCGACATACCCTTCCACTCCAGTGATCTGGCCGGAAAAATAAGTTCCGGGGCGACTCTTTAATTCCAGTTCATTGCTCAAAAGGCTGGGAGAGTTGATATATGTATTCCGATGGATGGCCCCAAGTCGAAAAAACTCAGCATTTTCCAAACCGGGAATCATCGAAAAAATCCTTTTCTGTTCCGGGTAAGTGAGTTTGGTTTGGAACCCCACCAGGTTGTAGGCAGAACTTTCCCGATTTTCCCGACGCAATTGCACCACCGCATGAGCTATCTTTCCGGTTTTAGGATCGGGCAAACCCACGGGTTTTAACGGACCAAACGCCAAAGTGCGGTCTCCCCTCTCAGCCAGCACTTCAATGGGCATACATCCTTCAAAATAAATCGGTTTTTCAAAAGAGGCCAGAGAAACCTTTTCAGCAGCTTTCAATTCCCGGACAAACTCATAATACTGACCCGCATTCATGGGGCAGTTCAGATAATCTGCGTCGCCCTTGTCGTAACGCGAGGCAAAAAATGCTTTGTCGTAATCTATGGAATCCGCATTAACTATGGGTGACAGCGCATCGTAGAAATAGAGATATTCCTGACCGATCAACTTTGAGATTTGATCTGACAGCCTCGGTGAAGTCAAAGGACCGGTAGCAATAATGACCGGCCCTTCTTGCGGAATTTCTACAACCTCTTCACGCTTAAAAATAATATTGGGGTGATTGCTGAGCTTTTCGGTGATTTCCTGTGAAAACAAATCCCGATCCACAGCCAGTGCGGAACCTGCGGGAACGCAGTTTTTATCTGCCGAGTCTATGATAATGGATTTAAAACTGCGCAGCTCTTCTTTAAGAATGGACGGTGCAGAAGGGGATAGGTTATTTCCCAGGGAATTACTGCAAACCAGTTCGGCGCAATGATCTGTTTTGTGTGCAGGAGTTCGGGTCACCGGCCGCATTTCATACAAAACAACCTGAACACCCCGCTGGGCCGCCTGCCAAGCCGCTTCAGACCCTGCAAGCCCTGCTCCGATAACTGTCAAAAAATCCTTCACAAATAATCAGGCCGCCGTGTTGGTTTTCTTAAAACCACAATTGGGGCAAAGAATAGAGGGGTCCTCATTCTTCTTCCACTTCTCAATCAGGAAGGGGTTTTTGCACTCCGGGCAGGCTTCCCCGATCGGCTTGTCCCAGGATGTGAATTTGCAGTCGGGATATTTTGTGCAACCATAAAAAGTTCTGCCTTTTTTTGACCGGCGCGGAGCAATCTCCCCTTCACAGGTTTCTTCAGGACAGGGGATACCCAGTCCAATTGCTTTGGTAAATTTGCATTCGGGATAATTGGAACAAGCTATGAATTTACCAAAACGCCCTCTTTTCATGATCAGCGGCGACTCGCATTTATCGCAATTGCCTTCCACCTCATCGGGTTTGGCCCCGTCTTCTGCATCGCCTTTTTCTCCAAGGTCCCGGGTATTTTTGCACTCGGGATACCCCGAACAGGCCATGAATTTACCGAAGCGCCCCCATTTGATAATCATGGGTTGCTCGCATTTTTCACAGACTTCATCGGTTTCTTCCACCTGAGCTTTAAAATCCTTCATCTTTTCTTCGGCCTTTTCCAGGTCTACTTTAAAAGGCGTATAAAAAGACCGCAGGGCATCGACCCAATTGAGCGTTCCGGCCTCAATATCATCCAACTGATCTTCCATTTTTGCAGTGAACTCTGTGGTCATGATATCCGGGAAGTTTTCCACCAGAAGATCATTGATCAAAAACCCAAGTTCAGAAGGTTGCAGGCGGCGCTCCAGATTTTGAATATAGTCACGGTCTTTGATCACACTGATGATCGCCGCATAAGTACTGGGCCTTCCCACGCCTTTATCTTCGAGTTCCTTGACCAGCATTGCCTCGGAAAAACGCGCAGGCGGTTGGGTAAAATGTTGCTCGGGAAGTACCTCGTGCAGTTTCAAGGTTTCCCCTTTTTCCAATTGGGGAAGCAGGCGGTCTTCTGCCTTGCCGTCCGATGTCGTCTTTTCGCCCTGTTCCTCATCCTGGCTTTCGACATAGACCTTCATAAAACCCGCAAATTTTAATACCGAGCCGTTACTGCGAAATAAATATTTTCCTGTCAGGATATCAAACTGCGTTGTATCTAAAACAGCGGGGACCATCTGACACGAAACAAAGCGCGACCAGATCAACTTATAAAGGCGAAACATGTCCTTTTCCAGGTTGTCCTTGAGGGCACTCGGTTCCAACTGAACATCAGTGGGTCGAATCGCTTCATGCGCTTCTTGCGCTGATTTTTTACTTTTATAGACATTGGGTTTTGCCGGCAGATATTCTTTGCCATATTTTTCCGGCACAAATACCCGGACTTCTTCGAGTGCCTGATCCGACAATCTCACCGAATCGGTACGCATATAGGTGATCAGACCCACAGTTCCCTTTTTCCCTAAAGAAATTCCCTCATACAAGCGCTGGGCAAGCATCATGGTTTTTTTAGGAGAGAAACCCAGTTTTCGCGATGCTTCCTGTTGCAGGGTACTTGTTATGAATGGGGCGCTGGGGTTTCTTTTTCTTTCTTTCTTGACGATATCATCGAGAACGAACGTGCCTCCTTCCAAACCTTTGAGGATTTGGTCCGCCTCGTCTTTATTGCCTATCTCGGCCTTCTTGCCATCAACTTTAAATAGTTTCGACTGGAACTGTGGTTTTTGACTGCCTTCCAACTCCAGTGTGATCGACCAATACTCTTGCGGCTTAAATTTCAGGATATCCCGCTCCCTTTCGCAAACAATGCGCAAAGCAACAGATTGCACGCGTCCGGCACTCAAGCCACGATGAACTTTTTTCCATAAGAGGGGGCTGATTTTATACCCCACCAGCCGATCCAGAATTCTACGCGCCTGTTGCGCGTTCACCCGATTGAGGTTGAGCTCGGTCGGGTTCTTGATAGCTTCGAGAACCGCCTTTTTGGTGATTTCGTTAAAAAGCACCCGGTAAATTTTACCCTTGGTAAAGCGTGCCACTTCATTACCAATATGGTAGGCAATCGCTTCGCCTTCGCGGTCCGGGTCAGGAGCGAGATAAATCGCATCAACCTTCTTGGCGGCGGTTTTCAGTTCCTGGAGAATTTTTCCTTTTCCCCGGATCGTGATGTACTCGGGAGCAAAGTCATTATCAACATCAACCCCAAGCTTTTTCTTGGGCAGGTCTTTAAGATGCCCCACCGAGGCCTTAATAATAAAATCCTTGCCAACAATTTTTTTCAGCGTGTTGACTTTGGTAGGGGACTCCACAATCAATAACGATTTAGCCATATTTCCTCACTAAGTTTATTCATCACCACAATTAGAAATATACATTTTTCCGCTCAGTTGTCGAACCAGACCACGCAGTTCAAGTTGCAACAGCGTAGCAGAAACCTGTGCCGGAGACAAACTGCTGTTTTCAATCAAATTATCTATATGTCTGCTTTCTAAAGATAATAATGAAAAAATCTGTTTTTCTTCTTCATTATCGAGTTTGGGCTCTTCCTCTTTAGCCTGCAAACTTTCACCCAAGGCTGGCAAAAATTCTTCCAGGATAGACCCCGGGCCATCGACCAACTTTGCACCCGCCTTGATCAGACTGTTGGTTCCCCGGCTTTTTGAAGAGGTGATATTTCCCGGAACCGCAAAAACCTCTCTTCCTTGCTCCAGAGCAAAGTCTGCGGTGATCAAGGCACCGCTTTTTTCAGCCGCCTCGATAACCACCGTCCCCAAAGCCAAACCACTCAATACCCTGTTTCTCGCCGGAAAATTATTCCGATCCGGTCGCATTAACATAGGGAATTCAGACACAATCGCCCCCTGCTCGACGATTTGTTGCCGCAACTTGAGGTTCTCCGGTGGATAGGTATGGCCTAAGCCACAACCAAAAACAGCAACGGTATCCGCCCCGGCGGCAAGTGCTGCCTTGTGGGCCAATGTATCAATTCCTCTGGCCAAGCCGCTGACTATACTAAATCCGGCAGAAGCCAGTTTCAAGCAAAGTCTTTGAGCCACCAGTTTGCCATATTCCGAAGGGGTGCGCGTTCCCACCACTGCCAAAGGCAGAGTTATGGAATTTAAAGGCTTTCCCTGAACATATAAAATTGGCGGGGGATCATATATTGATTCCAATAGGGACGAATATTCCTCACTTTCGCGAGTTAAAACCCGCACCCCTTCTTTTTCAGCCAGCCTCAATTCACGCTCGGCGGAAGAATCGACATCAAACTGCTTTATTTCTCCTGCTACTTTGCCGCCAATCCCCTGGATTCTTAGCAGATCGTTCCGCGATGCACAAAACACCTCGCGCGGAGAGCCAAACCCTAAGACAAGACGGTGGAACAGAGTTCGACCGACCCCGACAACCATATTCAAAGCCAGCCAATATTTCAGGGTTTCCCTGTCCATGGGGCTTTTACCCGATTTAAATCCGCAACCGCAAGATTAAAATTGTAAACCGAATCATAATAACCGCTCAAGACCCGCGTATATATAATGAGCGCTTCGAATAAATCACCCGGGTCGCCAATGCCAAAATCATAGTTTGCAACTTCCGTCACCAGTAAGGCCCGCGTAATTTTGCGATTTTTCCCGGCAAGCTTCAATTTTTCTCTGCTTTCCACAGCTCTTACATAACCCGTCTTGAGTAGCAGCTCATCAAACAGAGCCGAATTCTTTGAACCTGACTCCTTAAACCATGACGCATAATTTTCAAATTCAAACTCAACCGGTTCGATCTTCAGGACAGGCATTTGTGCCGCCGGAAAGTGGGCTTGCTTAAAAACCCCCGCCAGGGAATATCGCGCAACCTTTATATCACTGTCCAATGCGATCACATCGTTCAAAGTGCCTGCAAGGCCCAGCTTAAGCTTGGTGATGTCCGACAGGCTGACTTCTTCCTCACCCGAGTCGAATTTTTCTTCCGCTTTGGTGACAGCCGTTTCAAAATGCTCCTTCACTTCATTTAATATTTTAAGTTTCTGCGTTTTGCTTTGAATCTGATAATAATATTTTCGCACCTCATATTCTTTATCGGCCAAAAATACGGATTCTTCGCCCCTATAAAGAGACCGTATTTGTGCAACCGCTTTTTGCAAACCGGGTTCCAAGCCACCTGCCTCAATACGGGTAAGAAAAAGCGTAGAAAGCAGCAATAACATGAAAAAATGTACAACCAGAAGCCTGCCCCGTATCATACTTTTACACATGGAATACGACCATTTTATTTCAACAAGAAATTCAAAGGAAAGAAATTAAGGGTAAGAAAAAAGGGGCACCAAACTTCTAAAAAGAAACCTTGATGGCAACCAAGAATGTTCTTTTTATTAAAAAGTCCCTACAAAGGACAGAAGCTCAGTACCCCCTCTGAATGCTAAAAAGGTAGCATAGGCCCCCACCCCTGTCAATATTATTATAGATCCAGCACACCCCGCCTGACAAATTATTGACAAAAAAATCATTTAAAAACAAGTATTTACACTGAACCCGCCATTTTTTCCCAGAAAACAGGATATTTAAAACCTTATTTTTCAACCACTTAGTATTTACTGGACATCCAATATTTCAGGTCGCCGAAAAGACCGATAATACCCACTCCGACAGGGTTATTACCAATTTTTCAATAGGTTACAATTTATATCCCGGAGAAAGGAATGGGTATGAATGTTACCAGAAAAATGGCCGCAGACACCACCCCCATGACCTTGTGCCGGGTGTCCAGTTCTCCCATTTCATCGAGCAAAGGAGCGGGTTTAAAGCCGATCAGCGCGATCATCACGGCCCAGAAAAACCAACCCGCCCAAAAATAGCCCAACGGAAATAACGCCAGAAAAAAGATGCGCCCCAACCCACCATGCTGCCGGGGAAAAAGAGAAAAGATGATATGCCCTCCGTCCAACTGACCTATGGGTATCAGGTTCAAAGCGGTCACAAACATTCCTATCCAGCCCGCAAACGCTATGGGGTGGAGATGGATATTAAAATACGGGGATTGCGGATCAACACCCAAAACCCATTGCGCGCAAATATTTAATACCAGGGAACTGCCAAAATTAACTTCCTCAAACCCTACCAATACAGGAGATACAGTAGAAAGGGATAAGCCCACTATCAATGTCGGCAAAGCGATAACAAAACCCGCGATAGGACCGGCAGAGCCGATTTCCATGAGTACCCGACGGTTGGGAATGACTTGTTTGATCTGAATGAAAGCGCCGAAAGTTCCGGCAATGAAGACAGGCGGAGCCGGAATAAAATAAGGCAGGGTCGAACGCACCCCATTTCGTCTGCTGGCCCAGTAATGCCCAAACTCATGCGCACCTAAAATCAGGATCAGGCTCACTGAAAATAAAAAGCCCCCTGACAAATAGGTTGTGACAAGAGTTCCCGCAAGCAACAAAGAAAAAACCCACCATCGGCTATTCGCAGGCAATGACTCCTCAAGCCGAGGCAATTCCTCGCTCGCGGACAAAATTATTGTTTATGGAGTCCAGCGTCACGCTGGCGCCTAGGGCCGATGAGCCACCGGAGGCAGATAGCAAGGATTCTTTGAGCCGAGACAACTTTTTGCTTGCCAAGGAAAGCCATTGCTAGTTGGCCCTCCGCCTAGGAGTGTGGGTGAATTCGCGGGCATTTTCACCGGAGTAGTCGGAAACGATTTGACCGTTGCCACGGAGTTTGTATTTATAGATGATCAGCCCTTCTAACCCGACCGGTCCTCGGGCATGGGTTCTGTTGGTGCTGATACCGATTTCAGCCCCCAGCCCATACCTGAAACCATCGGCGAAACGTGTTGAGGCGTTCCACATGACGCTGGCGGAGCTGACTTCATTGAGAAACTGCTCGGCCTGTTGTTTGTCCTCGGTGATGATCACATCTGTATGCCCGGAACCATGGCGATTGATGAACTTCACCGCCTCGGACAGGCTTTCGACAACTTTGATAGCCAATTTAAGGTCGTTGTACTCCGCATCCCAATCCGATTCACAGGCCGGAGAAACCCCGGGCACCTGTTCGCAGGTTTTTATGCATCCCACCAGCTCCACCTGTTTTTCTTTGAACTTTGCCACCAGTTCAGGCAAAATTTTTGCAGCAAAATCTTTATGCACCAGCAAGGTCTCCATGGCATTGCAGGCCGCAGGGTATTGCAATTTGGAGTCGAGACTGATGCGGATAGCCTTGTCTATATCGGCGGATTTATCAATATAAGCATGGCAAACCCCCTCGGAATGCCCGAGCACGGGGATTCTTGTATTCTCCTGAATATATTTCACAAAAGCGTTGCTGCCACGCGGAACAATCAAATGGATGTATTTTTCTTCTTCAA
>CAZEBI010000138.1:0-7459 GCA_964510355.1 uncultured Nitrospina sp.
GCAAAAGCCTGTTCAAATTGAACCAGTTTCAAAAAGCACTACCCCATTTGGAAAAAGCCGTCAAGCACGAGCCGAATTCATTTGAAGCGCAATTTTATCTCGGGGTTACCTTGAACCGGTTGGACCGTATGACAGATGCCATCGCTTCTTTACAAAAAGCGGTCCAGATCGAGCCGGGATCTTCACTTACCTTCAACCACTTGGGCAAGATCTACCAGAAACTGGGAATGTATCCAGAAGCCATCTTTTACTACAATCAGGCCACCCGAATTGAACCTAGCTTTACCGATGCCTATAATCAATTAGGAACCATTTATACTTTTCAGCAGGATTATGAAATGGCAATAAAAATGTTCCGGGAAACCGTTCGGTCCAACCCAAGGTTCCAGACCGGCTACTACAACCTGGGAATGATTTACGAAATTCTCAGCCGTCACCCGGAAGCAATAGCACAATACAAAAAAATCCTGGAGTTGAACCCGGACCACCAGAAAGCCCTGTTCAGCCTGGGGTGGTCCTTGATGGACGAAAACCGTCTTATGGAAGCCATACCGCCTCTGCAACGAGCCATAAACCTGAATCCGGAAAACACCGATGCCCATTACAGCCTGGGCCTGGTTTATGGCAAACTCAATCGTTATGAGAAAGCGTCAAACCAATACCGGCAGGCTCTTCAAATAGATCCCAACCATGCGGGAGCCTATGAAAAGCTGGCTTTGGTGCAAAAAGAAATGGAAAAAGCAACACTCCCCACCCAAAAAGCGTTCCCCAAAGAACTCGATATCATTCTGATCCCCTGATTTGCTTCCGTTCGGCCTGCCTGCGATAATGCACAACTAGCAGGTTGCAACTGTTTAGTATGCGTCTTTCCTGTCGGGTTTTGCCCAATTGTTTACCCCCCCTCCAAAAAGCCATTGTCCATGGGGTTCAGCGCCACGCTGGACCGATCAAAGCCTTTATTAATAAATAGGTTGACAGTAAATCCATTGAGCTTATATACTTCGGCCTCCAAGCGGGATTCAGGCAAAAAGACGCAATTTGTCAATGCATAAGAATCTCTTGTATTTTTACCCCGAACCCGCCATTTTCTTGGTAAATTGATAAGCAATAATGTGCTGATTTTATTAATTCAGTAAAGGTTTATCCCATGGAAAGCAACGACAGTCCGATCGCAGTGCCAGACATTGAAGAAGAGGAAATTGATCTTGCGCCAACAGAAGAAATAATTAAAAGTCTTCCAGATAATTCGCGCGGTCACCTCATTCCCACTTTGCAGAAAATCCAGAACGTTCACAGGTATCTGCCTGCGCCTACTATCGAGATGGTGATGGAGTTTCTCAATATCACTCGGGCAGAGATATATGGTGTGATTTCGTTTTACCCCCAGCTTCTCATTACTGAGCCGGGGAAATACATTATTAGACTCTGTTATGGCACCGCCTGCTTTGTAAAGGGTGCGCCCATAATCGGCGACAAGATTCATGACCAATATCATATTCGTCCCGGCGAAACAGATGCCAAAAAACTATTTACCTTGCAGACCGCTTCTTGTCTGGGCAACTGTGGGGCCGCCCCGATGGCTATCGTCGGCGAAGACACTCATGGCAATATAGACCCGGAGAAATATCTGGAAACCCTGGGCGAATACAAGATAGACGATGCCGAAGAAGAGCCGGCAACCGAGGAGGCTACAGTTTAATGAGTACCGTTACCAAAAAAGCCTGCAATATAAAAATTAATGGTAAAGAGGTTTCCGTTCCTGAGGGGACGGTTATACTTGAGGCCTGCAACCAAAATGAAGTGCCGGTCTCCAACCTTTGTTACAACAGAAAACTAAAACCTTTCGCAGCCTGCCGGACCTGCATGGTCGAAACGGTGGTCGATGGCAAAAAGGAACTGGTTTACTCCTGCACCCACCCCGTCACCGATGGCATGGAAGTCAGTACCGGAACCGAAGAAACCGATCGCTATAATAAAGCCTGCCTTGAGATGTTGCTGGTCGAACATCCTCTCGACTGCCCCATATGTGACAAGTCGGGGGTCTGCCCCCTGCAGGACAACACCGATATGTTGCAACTGTTCAATGGGCGCTTTGAGATCCAAAGGCGCAACGAACCCAGCATCAAAACCAATCCGATTATCGAGTTCTACCTCAACCGTTGCATCATGTGCGGACTATGTGTTCGCGCCTGCGATGAAATACAGGGCGTGCAAGCTCTGGACTTTCATAAACGCGGAATGAGCGTAAGCATTGGCACGGCTAATGACGAACCGCTCGACTGCGAATTCTGCGGACAATGCATCACAGTTTGCCCGACAGGTGCCTTGATGGATATGACCTCGGAAGCACGGGGTTTGGCGGCTTTGTTTACCGATACCCAGACGACCTGCAACTACTGCTCATGGGGATGTACCATCAAGCTGGAAAGCAAAAAAGGTCAGGTCATCCGCATTGAGGCGGACGAAAATTACGATGTCGGCATCAATGAAGGCAACCTCTGCGCCAAAGGGCGTTTGGGGCATGGCATCATTCATAACGATAAGCGCATCGAAGCTCCTCTCATGAATGTGGGGGGAAGCTATCAGGAAGTGACCTGGGAAGAAGCTCTACAAGCCATCGCCGACCGTATGCATACAACGGTGAACCGCAGTGGCCCCGACAGCCTCGCCGGAATAGCATCCGAAAAACTGACAAACGAAGAAAATTACCTGTTTCAAAAACTGTTCCGCAGTCTCTTGGGCTCCAACCAAGTCACCAACCTGGCTAACTTGCGAGCGCCTTATCTGAATACGTTCATGCAGAACTGTTTTGCGAACGGTATTGTTTCGCAACCGATCACTAAACTGCAAGAAGCCGATGTCGTGCTGGTGTTCAACTCCGACTTACCCTCTGAATATCCGGTCGGTGGAAATTCCATCCGCTTTGGAACGACCTTCTCCGACACCGATTTATTGATCGCCAATCCGAGAAATGTGGTTTTTGACAGCAGTGCGAAAATTGATGTCAGAATGACTTTCAAGCATGGCTCCGACTTGGCCGTTGCTTCACGACTGGCACGCATCATCATCGACAACAAACTGGTCGACACATCCTCACTTCCCAACTATGACGAGTGGGTGCAATCTTTGGCCCCGTATACAGCCGAAGCCGTTGAGCAAAGCACCGGCCTGCCGGATGATGTTCTCACCCGTGCGGCGGAAAGATTCGCCCGCGAGGCAGACCGCTTCGTCATTATAGGTAACGATATTCTCGATACCGATCAAGGCGAAGAGATTCTCAATGCCTTGCTCAATCTTTGCACCCTGGTCCGCAGTACAGGTAGTGTGAGCATTTATCCCCCGCGCGAGCATTGCAACTCCCAAGGGGTGAATGATATGGGCTGTACACCGGAATTTTTACCGGGCTACCAGTCGGGTGCCTCGGAAAATGCCAACCCGGCTAAAAACTTGTGGCAGAACTGCATAGAGGGATCATTAAAATTTCTCTTTATCGCAGGAGAAGACCCCATCCAGTCTTATTACAAACCGCAATTGGTCAAAGACGCTTTGCAAGCCGTGCCGTTTCTGATCGTCACGGATGTTTTCATGACCGACACCGCGAGAATGGCAGATATTATTCTTCCCTCTTCAACTTTCGCCGAAAAAGAAGGCACCTATACCAATATGTCCCGGCATGTTCAGCGTGTCGCACCGGCAGTGATTCCACAAGGGATATCAAAACCGGATTTTGACATACTGATTGAATTGGCCGCGGCCTTGGGCAAACCCTTTGCAAATACGGACATCGCCAGTGTGCAGCAAGAAATTGAAAGCACTACTCCGATCTACAAAGGAGTTTTTCCGGGAGACAAATCCGTGCAGTGGACTCCGGGTTCCGCCAATGCGAAACCGCAATTCCATATCAACGGCACGGACACGCAAAATAGCGATGCAGGGGGCGACTACCCGTTCACCCTGCAAACCAACAACCATATGTTCCATATAGGAAGCTACAGCCAATACGCAAAAGCATTGGTGGACATAGGGCCGGAATGTATTGCCCAGTTGCACCCTGATGATGCAAAAAGTTTAGGAGTCACCAGCGGAGATAAAATTTTAGTTGAGTCTGCCGCAGGCAAAGTGGAAGTCAAAGTCAGTGCCAGCAAAATAACCAACCGGGGAATGCTGTATATTCCGAAAAACTGGACGACTGTTCCTGTCAATGCATTGAGAAACGGCGAAGAAGGTTTGATAAACGTAAAAATTTCCAAAGCGGATTAATAAAAGGACCCCCGTTTATGGCAGACTTAAAAGAAAATTTACATACCGATCATATGGTCCTGAATATGGGCCCCTCACACCCGGCCACGCATGGAACGGTGAAATTTCTCCTGACTCTTGATGGGGAAACGATCGTCAACCTGGAAACCGAAATCGGTTATTTGCACCGTGGCTTTGAAAAAATGTGTGAGTCCATGACCTACGCAAATGTGTTTCCCTACACAGATCGGTTGAATTATTGCTCTGCCATCATGAACAATATTGGCTATGCACTGGCGGTAGAAAAACTCTGCGACATTGAGATAACCGAGCGTTGCAAATACATCCGGGTGGTCGCCAATGAGCTTGCGCGAATTTCCGACCATTACACCAATATTGCCGCCGCCGCGCTGGAACTGGGTGCATTGACTGCTTTTATTTATTTCGTGGAAGCCCGTGAGATCGTATGGGATTTATTGGAAAAACTTTGCGGGGCCCGTCTGACCTCCAACTATATTCGCATAGGGGGTCTGATGTGCGATTTACCTCCAGGGTTCGATGAAGACCTGAAGACCTCTTACCCCAAACTCGAATCCCTCTTTGAAGACGTGGACAACCTGTTGACCAAAAACCGTATTTTTATCGACCGGATGCGCGACACCGGTGCCATCCCCCTTGAAAGCATCATCTCATGGGGCTTTACCGGCCCCTGCCTGCGAGCCAGCGGGGTCGATTACGATGTGCGCAAAAACCATCCTTATCTTTGCTACGACAAGATGGATTTCGACATTCCTCTGGGTAAAACCGGTGACAATTTTGACCGTTACCTCGTCCGCATGGAAGAAATCAAGCAGAGTTTAAAAATCGTCAAACAGGCAATGCGGGAAATGCCCGATGGTCCTATCAATGTTGCCAACCCTTATTTGCGTAGCCCTGCCAAACCGGATGTCTATTCCCGTATGGAAGAGATGATCGCTCATTTCAAAATAGTCATTGATGGCCTCAAACCTCCCGTTGGAGAAGTTTATTTTCCGACTGAGGCGGCAAATGGAGAATTGGGTTTCTATCTGGTCAGTGATGGCACAGGCAGACCTTACAAATGCCGGGTCCGACCCCCTTCGTTTACCATGACCGCTGCAATGGGCGAGATGTGCCAGGGCGGAATGCTTGCCGATATCATCCCCACCTTCGACATGATCAACATGATCGGCGGAGAGTGCGACCGTTAGAGATAACTCTCCTTGAGTAAAAACTGCGTTGCTCAGTTTCCTATCCGTTTGTTCCGCTAACGACCGTCAATAACCAATACCTTCGTCACTCTGGATAATTTTGACGGTTGGCTAAAACTTTGATAATGACCAGCAAAGCCTTTGGGTTTTCGCGCGCGATGGCTTCCATTTTTCCATCCTTGAATAACTCCGTCACGCTGGAATCCTGATTGGCAGTGAGGGTCGCGGTGCGGGGTCGATGGTCGACCAAACCGAGTTCGCCGAAAATCTCATTGGGGCCGATTTGCGCCAATTTTTTTATCGCACCGTCTGCAAGAGTTTTCGTGACTTCAAACCCGCCCGTATCTACAAGGAAACAGGCAGTATTAGTGCTCCCCTCTGCAATCGCGATATCGCCCTTTTTGAAAAATTTTTTATTCAATTTTTCCCCTCATATCATGCGATTTATATCGTTTCATTGTCGAATGACTGGCAACGCCACTTCTGCAAAATTTCTTCTTTAGCTTAATCTTGCTCGATAAACCAAGCTTATTTTTCTATTCCCAATAAATTCAGATAGCAGGCTACCAGGTCAGTGATGGAAACCATCCCGGCAACCTCCCCATTTTTTGTTATCACCAGATGCCGAATACTTTTCTTTTGCATGAACTCATTGGCTTCAAATATAGGTTTGTCAAAATCCATGGAGATGATGGATGAAGTCATGATTTCATGGGCTTGTGTAGTTTCATAATCCAGAAACCCTCCGATCACCTTATGCAACACATCCGTTTTGGTGAGAATTCCGACATACTCATCCCCCTTTTTTATCAGTACAGCACCGATTTTTTTGGAATACATAAATTCCGCCGCATCGCGAACACTCCAATCAAACCCGACACTCAATACGGGTGATGACATATAATGCCCAATTTTAGTCATCTATTTTCTCCTGACAATTATTTGGTGACTTTGCTCGACTAATTTTAACAGTTTCCTGCCCGATGCACTAGCCATGAGAATAACAACTTTTCAGGTTTGTGCCAGTTTGTACTGTGGTTTTGCATGGGCCAGAGCTTGACTTTGCGGCTCAAGACGTTTAAATATAACTGTCTTTATGTTTGGGTACAGTGGGCTTTCGCCTGAACTCTTCTCGTTGACCGACCACCGCTCTAATATAAATCCCGTTATGCCACAATCCATAAAGCTCGCTTTTCTCACTATAGGTTGCCTGTTTTTAGGCTGGGCCGTCAGCGCTGTGGATATGGCGAGTGTCTTAGACCTTCTTAAAAAACTTGGCGGTGGCTTTCTAATCATTCTCCTGATCTATGCAGGGGTTACATGGCTGGACACACTTTCCTGGAAATGTAATTTTCGCCCGGAAGAAACCCGGAACTTTACCCTCTGGGAATTATGGCGAGTCCGGCAAGTTGGCGAAGCCTATAACACCATCACCCCCTTCGCCACTCTGGGAGGGGAACCCATAAAAGCGCAACTTTTAAAAGAGCAGCACGGGCTGAGCTTAAAACAAGGGCTCTCCTCACAAGTCATTGCAAAAACCACTTTTCTGACGGGGTTGATCCTGTTCTTCATCCCCGGCATTGCCATGATCCTTCTCTCGCCCAAGGTTTCAGGCGAGTTTAAAATAATCAGCCTCGCTGGGATGGGAATATTTTCTACCTGCATCCTGCTATTTTTTATTTTTCAAGTCACGGGAACCCTGGGCAAACTCTGTAGCTGGCTCAACAATAAAACCGACAGACCCAGCCTGATAAATATTCTGGCTCAACTGGAACACTTGAACGGACTGTTTGCAGGTTTTTATAGCAAGTATCCGGGAAGGGTGGTCAAAGCTATAGTTCTGGCTTTTCTCGGCTGGGTATTAGGGCTGGTGGAATTGTACGCAATTCTTTATTTCCTTGGATTCCCCGTCAGCTTTCATGAACTATGGGTCATGGAAGCACTGGGCCAGTTAGTAAAAATGGGCAGTTTCATGATCCCATTGAGATTGG
>CAZEBI010000139.1:0-7299 GCA_964510355.1 uncultured Nitrospina sp.
CAGCTCTTTGGCCTTGAGACCTTGATCTTTTCTCCACTTGCGAATTCGCATGCCCATTTTTTCGCATTCGATGTTTCTCTGCATAAACTTTGCCCTGTATAGGTGATATTATTAACCTTTGAGTCAAGGTGGTTGACAATTTATTCTATTGCTGGAATAATTAAGAAGTTCTTGTGATGGTATTCTAGCTATATTGATAGTAATATATCACCCTTTTGGGTTATTTCAACGAAAAAAGTTAACTTAAAGGTTATTTTTTACTATGCTGGATAGGTTCAGAATTCGCCAAATGGCAATACGCAAAGGCCTGGGGTTGACTCTCAAAGAGTTGGCCGAAAGAGCTAAAACTTCTTATAAAACAGCTGTTTCCTGGGAGTCAAAAGCGAGCCCGAGACGGAAGGATCCCGATATTCTTTTAAGTGTTTGCGATGTATTTCGAGAAGAACTGGTCAAACAATTTCCCGGATTCGATTTCCAGCAAGAGGAAGTAAAAAAATATCTGGAGAATGGTACCGGTGATCTGGGTCCAGCGGGGCAATTGCTTTTTGAGCAACCTGCCGCTTACGGCGAAGAACCTGAAAGTGCGGATACCCTGAAAACAGAGAACATGCCCCACCCCCCGCTCATGGAAGGTATGGGAATGCATATCGGCGGCGATATTGTGCAGGACATCATGAAAAGCGGAACGCCTGCGCAAAAAGAAAGGCTAAAAAAAGCAGGAAGACTTTTCTTGCGCACCGCTCTGGCTATAGCCGAAGAAATAGACACGAATCTGGACGAAACAGCAGGGCATAATGAAAAATAAAAAACGCCTTTTTTCAAAGAGAGCTTGGCATGCCTGAATCACAAAACAAAAGTGTAATCTATCTGGGGATGGGGTTGATGGGTGCTACCGGCATAGCTATGGGCTGGGTGGTGCACAGCCCGCTTCTCATGGCGATTGCAGGGGTATTGGGTTTGATAATAGGCGGGTTCGTCGGCTGGCTGGGTGGCAGGCGTTATATGGTCATCGTCTGCGTAGGCGTTTTAATAGGTGCTGTTCTGGGTCATCAAACCGGAGATCAGGATATCCTCATCATCGCCGCCGGAAGCGGAGGCGCCATCGCCGGGTTCATGGGCGCACAAATCGAACAATTCTTCCGCTAGGCGCGGGGCCAGTGTGCCGTCGCTTTATTTGGCCGACGAAGAGTTATCTCGGCTCAATCAAGCTTTTGCCCAGTCGCCCCTAATCTGGAGAAACTATTTAAGTATTACCCCTGCGGGGCACGAAAATTTAGGAAGAATATTACGTGCGCTTGATGGTGTTGTTTGCTTGACGGGCTATTGCCTACTTCCCTCGGGCGTTGTCCGAGTGCGCCACATCATGTTGATGCGACCGAAATCGAACATGACATTCTGGTCCCACATTTTATCCTGGTCTTTAATGACTTTTTGGAAGGTCCATACTTTCCTGCCCTGATGCTCCCATTTGCGGTCGGGCTCGCCGAGAATTTTTAGCAGGGCTTCTTTTTTGTGATTCATGAAGGTGGATTCAAACTCAATGACCGTATAGATTTTTTTTTCATCCCGTATTTTTCCATCTTCCGACCCGACCGTGCAGGGAAAAAGCAGTGAGGCGCAGAAAAGAAAAATAATTGTTTTTGTTGGTAGCATAGCAAGACCCTTCATAAGTATAAGTCGGCGACAAATTTTTCATAACCATTATAAAGCAGGGTGGGGCGAATCTCTCCCGTGCCGAGCATTTTTTCGCGGGTCTGCGGCCAACGCGGATGCGGGATGCGTGGGTCCACGTTGGCGGTGAAATCGTATTCCAGCCCTTGTAAAGTGTTCCAGAAGGTTGCGGGGCGGGTTTTGACCAGGTCGATTTTCACGATGGACTTGATATTCTTGAACCCGTATTTCCAGGGAACAATCAGGCGGATCGGGGCGCCATGTTGTTTTGGAAGTGGGTGCCCGTAAATTCCGGTGGCTAAAAATGCCAGATCGTTCATGGCTTCCTTGAGGGTCAACCCTTCTACATAGGGCCAGGGTTCCCAGAATGCCAGCTGGCCCTGGGCGGTGAGGGGCGCATAAAAAGTTTCCAGCCTTATATGGGTGGCTTCCGGTTTGGGTTCGACCTGCTTGAGAAGTTCGCGCAGGGGGAACCCGGTCCAGGGCACCGCCATGGCCCAGGCCTCGACGCAACGCAGTCTGCAAACACGTTCCTCAAGGGGCATGGTTTTTAGCAAGTCATCGATGTCGAAGGTTTTTGCTTTGTTTACCAGCCCTCCCACCTTGAGGGTCCAGGGGTGGATCTTGAGTTTTTGTGCATAATGCACCGGATCGGTTTTGTCGGAACCGAACTCATAAAAATTATTATAGGAGGCGGCGATTTTTTCTGCCGTTAGGGGACGGTCCAGCGGGTAGCTTAAATTTCTTTTAGCCGGATAGATGGATTTTTCCAGTTCACTCCATTTGATTTCAGGAAGAATCTTTGGCAAAGAAGAAGGGCCGCAACCATAGAGTGCCCCGACGGTGGCGGCGGTGGTTAAAGCTGTGCCTTTGAGAAATTCGCGCCGACGCATGTATGTCGACTCAGGGGTGGCGAGATTTTCTGCAATGCGCCATTCCTTTTTTAAATGGATATGGGCCATGGTGGCTAGTCCCTTTTTACCCAGTCATCAATCCCCGACAGGTAGGCGGGAAGACCTTGCTCGATGGGCAGGGCAATGATTTCCGGCACTTCATAGCTGTGGTTTATCTTGATCCAGGTTTCCAGCGCTTCATAGCGGTCTTTCCGGGTTTTGGCGATTAAAAGGAATTCTTCATCCACATGAATTTTTCCTTCCCAATGATAGGTTGACTGAACTCCCGGAATGGCACTGACGCAGAACGCCAGTTTATCTGCGACCAGCCCCCGGCTTATTTTATCGGCTTCCTCTTTTGATCCGGTGGTGATGAATATTACGCAATGCTCACTCACAGCAAGCCTCCATTTTTGATCCAATGGTGATGAATATTATATAGGGGTGTCTCTATCAGGGTGCAACTATTTGGTGTTCTGTCTTCGACCAATGGTTTAACCCCCCTAGCCCCCCTTGTCAGGGGGGAACCGTGTCTCCCCTTGATAAGGGGGATTGAGGGGGTTGCTCTTTACCCCCTTCGGCAGACTTTTTACTGCGGGCAACGATACTTTCGGCTTGACGAGTCTTTGCTATCGGCCTCCCCTGCTAAGGGGGGCATCAAAGGACAAATTTTAATAGATAAAAACCTGCAACAAGCAGGACAAAAAATACAATGCTGAACAGGTTGAAATATATTTCGATCAACACTTTAATAGGCGGCCCGAATTTGTAAATGATGAACCCGACCAGAAAGAACCGGGCCGAACGGCTGAGTGCCGAAGCCAGGACAAAAGTCGGAAAATCAATTTTGAACGCCCCTGCCGCCAAAGTAAAAATTTTATAAGGCAAAGGCGTAAAACCTGCCGCCGCAACCGCCCACCCTTGATGCTCATCATAGAGAGTGCTTATTTTATCAAACGTGCCCTGCAAATGGTACAAGTCTACGATATGTTGACCAATGAGATCCATGAACTGGTAGCCGAGGAAATAACCAAACATCCCTCCCAAAACAGAGGCTATAGAGCAGAACAAGGAAAACCGTAGCCACAGTGCCGGCACCGCTACCGTCATGGCGATCAACAGAATGTCGGGAGGAATCGGAAAAAATGACGACTCGACAAACGAGATAACGCATAACGCCGGAAGCGCATAAGGGGTAGCGGCCCAATGCAGGACCCAGTCGTACAGGGATCGAATAAATTTCATGGATGTGATTTCAAGATAAGGTTTATAGAAGGTTGAAGGGGTCTACATCAATGGTGAGTTTGATTTTTGCGTTAGAGGTGGACTTGATATCCTGCAATTGCTGGCTGTCTGCAAGGATGCCTTTGAGCGTCTGCATATTAGGGCCGCGCAATATTAAATGCCAGCGAAATTTATTTTGAATCTGATACAAGGCGGCTTTGGAGGGGCCCAATAGTTCTACACCTTTTTTATGGATTGCCGTTGTTAAGGCCCGCCCCAGTTTTTGCGCCATGTTCTGGCCTAACGATTCATTTGCGCTGACAATTTCGATTGCAACAAGCCGGGTGAATGGAGGGTAGTTGAGTTGTCGGCGCAGTTTTAATTCTTTTTCGTGGAAAGCATTCACATCGTGTTCCCGGACAAACTCAAACATATAATGGTCGGGATTATTGGTTTGGATGATCACCTTTCCGGGAACTTCCCCCCGCCCCGCACGACCCGCGACTTGTGTGAATAGCTGGAAGGCTCTCTCACACGATCGGAAGTCCGGTATATTCAGGGCCAAATCAGCGTGCACCACCCCGACCAGCGTGACGTTGGGGAAATCATGCCCTTTGGTGATCATTTGAGTGCCGATGAGGATGTCAATTTTTCCGGCAGTCATATTGCGGTGCATAGCGGCGAAAGAGTCGCGCCCTCTTGTGGTATCGCGGTCGAGCCGGGTCACCTGGGCCTGCGGGAACAGTTTTTGTACTTCTTCCTCCAGTTTTTGTGTGCCAAAACCACTGAAACGAATCACCTCACTGCTGCATTCCACGCAGTGGTTGGGCATGCGTGCCCTGAAATTGCAATAGTGGCAGAGCAGGCGGTCTTGTGTGCCGTGAAAGGTCAGGGTGACACTGCAATGCGCACATTCCAGTACATACCCGCAGTCCGGGCAAAAAACAAATCGGGCTGTTCCGCGGCGATTGAGAAACAGGAATATCTGTTCCTTGCGTGCAAGTCTATCGCGGATGGCGCTACGCAGGACTCCGGAAAGCATGGCGAAATTTTTAAATTTTTTACGCTCGCGCCGCATATCCGTCAAACTCACGAGGGGCAACATGCGTTCCCCGATGCGGTTTTCCAAAGACAGGTGGGTGTATTTTCCCAGTCGGGTATTTTGAACTGATTCCAGAGAAGGGGTTGCCGAGCCCATGAGCACCACTGCGTTCAATGATTTGGCTCGCATGACGGCGGTATCCCGGGCGTGGTAACGGGGGTTGGAGTCCTGCTTGTAAGAACCATCGTGTTCTTCATCGATAACGATCATGCCCAGGTTTTTAAAGGGCGCAAACACCGCTGAACGGGCTCCGACCGCGATCGACACTTTTCCATCGCGGATCTTTTTCCATTCCAGATAGCGTTCGGTTTGCGACAGGCCACTGTGCAAAATAGCCACACGGTCGCCGAACCTCTGACGAAATCGCTCCACCGTTTGTGGGGTGAGGGAAATTTCGGGAACCATCATGATGGCGGTTTTGCCCTTTTCCAGAATGCGCTGGATGCAACGGATGTATATTTCTGTTTTGCCGCTTCCGGTCACGCCATGCAGTAAAAAAGTCTGAAACTGTCCAGCCTCAATAGCGGTTATAATTTTTTCGAATATCGTTTCTTGTGCCGCAGTGAAGGTCAGGGCAGGGCCGAAGGCCCGGTCCATCGCATCTTCGGGCACAAAAGCTTCGCGGGCTTTGGTCTCGATAAAAACTTCCACCAGTTTTTTTTCTTTAAGAGCGCGCAAGGCGGAAGCATTTTCCGGGATCTGGGTTTTAAGTTGGGCCAGGCTGATTTCTCTTTGCCTTATCAGGTCGAACAGCGCTTTTTGTTTGGGGCTGCGTTTTAAGAGATGTTCTATTTTCTCCTCATCTGGCAAAGGATCGACCCGGCGCACCGACTTGATGAGTTGGTAGCTGGCTTTATCGAGTCCTGCGGGGAGGGCACAACGGATGGCCTCGCCCCAGGAAGACAGGTAGTATTCTCCCAACC
The DNA here is from genome assembly GCA_964510355.1 of uncultured Nitrospina sp. GTDB lineage: Bacteria > Nitrospinota > Nitrospinia > Nitrospinales > VA-1 > LS-NOB. The sequence continues at coordinate 5,814 of CAZEBI010000139.1, forward strand.
ATCGGGTGAGAGCCAGTATTTCCGTATCCACGATGGGTTCGGTGTCAGGCAATTCGGCGATGGACTTGAGAGTTATGGGTTTGTCCCATTTGTCTACAAGCTTGACCACATATCCGGTAATGCGCCTGCGGCCAAAAGGCACCAGAACACGCATGCCGACTTGAACCTTGCCCTGCAATTGCGGAGGGATGATATAGGTAAACGGGTCCGGCAGAGGCAGGTTGAACACCACTTCGGCAAACTGTTTCACAACAGGGGAGGAGGGTTCAAAAGATTCAATTTCGACCTGGGTCGGGGTATTCATCAGGGTAGGGCTTTCAAAAATTTCCCAAATTGTACCATCCTACCAAGCGTGGGGCCAACGAGTTCTTGACTCGCTGGATATTTTCCTCTACCCTCAACTGTTTCAAAATATAACAGGTCATTTTAATTGTGAAAAAGCCGTTATAAACAGGATTTTTCAGGAAGAGGTGAAGCTATGAAAGTAGGAGACAAGATAAAAATTGATTTTGCTGGAAAGAAAAAAGACGCAACAGTAGATAAAGTATTCCCCAAAACGGTTTACCTGAAAGTCGATTTCGACAAAGATAAGCAAAAAACCGTTAAACGCAAAATCAGTCAGCTCGACGGTGGGAAATCCAAGAAAAAATAGCCCCTTCATAACATAGGGGTAAGGTTAGGGGGGCTACAAAAACCTTACCTTGATCAATAGCTATCGGGAACTTCAATATGTTCCCGGACCGATTTAACTCCTTCGGTGCCACGAATGATCGCAAGGACCATGCTTTTTTCCGGGTTGTTGGCCGCCATACCAATGATATATATCTGGTTTAAAACCGATCGGTAGAAATAGTTGACCGAGGTGACATTCGATTGAGTCAATAATTGTGCTTTTATTTTTGTCTCGATCCAGAAATCGTTGATCGCCCCACCTTCCTCGTCCTTTCCATCGCCACCTTCTTGCTTCTGCTTTCGTTGCGCTTGCTTTTGTTCCGGTGTGACCACATGGATATGATTGTGAAGGATTTTTATGCGCGAGTCCTGTTCGGGAGGCCTTCTACTTCAGAGCGCAACCCTGCATCATCCAGAGTGCCTGTAAGCATCACCCGTTGTTCCCAGACATCAATGTTCACATCTAAAAGCAGACTTTTATCTTTATTCTTCAGTCTGTTTAAAAACCCGGTATGAATTTTTGAGTCGGTAACCTGATCTTCCGTGCTGCGGCTCTCCCATGCTTTTTGTGCGGCAGAGGTCACGACGGTTGCACAGCCGGATAAACTCATCGTTACAAAAAGACCTGCCATAACTAAACAGCCAAGAGTCAGAAATTTCCGCATTTTTTATCCTCGAATTAGATGGTTGCCCGAAAAAATTATTTTTAAGATTCTAAGTCTCATCAAGCCGTCCTTAACGGAGGCCGTTGCATAAGCTGTCATTGCGAACACTTCGGCTACGCTCAGTACAGGCTCCGTGAAGCAATCCAGCG
>CAZEBI010000140.1:0-7243 GCA_964510355.1 uncultured Nitrospina sp.
CATCGCGCCAACCGATCGAGCGGATGGCAGCGGGAAGAACCACAGTGAGGGTTATCGGCCGCCGGGTGATTGCGGCCAAGCTGGCTGAATCGTGCTTTGACCCGGCAAACCCTCGTGAAGATTCGTGCTTTCACACGGAAAAGTCATTTTGGGGAAGCGGTGTGCTCGGTGCAGGCGCAGCGCGGACCGACTTGGCCCTTGAGGGATTTTCGACGCGCGCTTTCGAAGGCGCCCTCCCCCGATATCGTCCCCAAAACGGACTTGTCGTTCCTGGACGGGGCGGGATAAAGAGACGTAGTTTGTGGACGGTTTTCGCGACATCGACGATGGACCGGCGCGTTCGTCCACAGAACGACCGTTTGGGAGACGCGATCGATGGCCGGTATTTTGGGATATGCCCGCGTCAGTACCGGCGATCAGGATGTCGCCGGGCAGCGGCTGCGGCTCGAACAGGCTGGCGCGATCCGGGTGTTCACCGACGTGATGTCGGGCAAGAGCATGGATCGGCCGGGGCTGGCCGAGCTGCTAGAATACGCACGAAAGGGTGACACGCTGGCGATCGTCCGGCTCGACCGCCTCGGCCGCTCGCTGGGCGAATTGCTGACAACGGTGCAAATGCTGCGCGAGCGCGACATTGCGTTGCTCAGCCTGGAGGAGAAGATCGACACGTCGTCCGCAGCCGGCGAGCTGATCTTCCATGTTTTCGGGGCCATCGCGCATTTTGAGCGTCGGCTGATCTCCGAACGGACTCGCGATGGCATCGCAGCCGCGCGGGCGAAGGGGAAACGGCCGGGACGGCAACCGCTTGACGCCGACAAGGTAAGCGCGGCCCTCAAACTTATCGCAGCAAGCGTGTCGCCAGCCGAAGCGGCGCGCCAGCTGGGGATCGGGCGGTCAACCGTCTATCGCGAAATGAAGCGGCTCGGCGTCGCTCGACCGACATAGGTCGGCTATATCGGCGACCTTGGTCGCGCCAAGGTTATCGGGGGCACAACAGCCGTTTTTTCGGAAAAACCATAGACCCAATCAATCGCGTGCCTCCCCGAGCGCCAGTTTTGGCGGCTGTCAGGCAAAAAACCGAACCAGCGTCCGGATCCGCGGGCGCCCTCCCCTTGGCGACGGTTGCTTCTCCTCGACCAAGGTCAGCCCATATTCGGGCAGCGATTGCTGCTCGGCGACCTCGCGCAGGTGTTTCTTGAAATATTCAAGCCCGCGCTTGTCGGTTGCACAGCCAACGCGCGCTGCCAGCGCTTCCATATCGACCTCAAAGCCCTCGCCATCGGCGCAATTGAACTTGGCCAGCTCGTACAGGCGCCGCTCGATCGGCCCGAGCTTGAAGAAGTCGAGATGATAGGCCGCGATCCGGCGATCCGCGAGGATCGCGCGATACAGCCAGTCGCACACCATCACCTCGATCCGCTTCACGCGTCGCTCGCCCGTCGGCAGCTTGGCATATTTGATGTCGGCCTTGAGCAACCAGGAAAAGGCGCTGTCCGACCCCTCCCCGCCCGTTTCGATATTGGTGATGATCTGCGTGCCCTGCAGGCGGTTGAGCGACGCCTTGAGCGACGTGTAGGACCGCGCCGAGGCGTTGGTGCTGGTCACGCGAAACAAATCGTTGGCGGTGAAACTCATCACGCGGTCGACCTGTTCGCCGCGCTCCATCCGCTCGGCCATCAAACTGGCGATATAGAGCAGGATTTCCTTGTCATAGATGGTGGCAACGCCGGTCTTGCTCGGATTGATCTCGATCCGGGCATCGCCGTTTTCGAACACCATCGGCGTCATATGGGCCTTCTTCGACAAAGCGAAGAACGGGAACTCGGCTACTGTCCGCTCCCCCTGGACATCGCCATAAAGGGGGCTGGCCAGCTGGAACAGGTCGCCTTGCTTGAGTAATATGTCGTCCATCGCTCTACTCATCTCTGACCCATTCGAGCATGGGTGGGGAGCGGGACGGTGTCCACAGCATTGGCGGCGCCGAGCGGGTTTTCCGTGCGAAAGCACGAATATTGGCATCGGCGCAGCGGCGCTGGTCGCTTAATGGCCACGGATCGTGCTCTCGACGTCGCTTTGGACGGCTAGCCGCTGGATTTTACCGGCTTTTGCATGGAAATTGGCCGTGCTCGCGAGGATGCCGGGTTTCGGTTCGTGCTTTCACGCGGAAAAGCGCGCCTGGGTCGCGGATCGCACCCGCTGGTGGGGCGCACAGGGCCGTCAACCCGGCGCAGCTTTGGAACGGGAAGTCGCGTTTTACAGCGCGGGACGCGGGTAGCGGCTATAGAGATACTATCAATATGGATATCCATAGCGATATCGATTGAATGTTAATTGCCATGGCATATGCAAATGGAGTCGATTGCGATATCGACATTTTGTAGCAAAGGGTATATCCATCGCCGCCAGCAAAGGAGCGCATCATGCCAGCAATCTCAGTGGCCAATCCCAAGGGCGGTGCCGGCAAAACCACGCTGACGCTGGTGCTCGCCAGCGAGCTCGCGCGCAGCGGCGCCGCGGTCACCGTGATCGATGCCGATCCCAATGCGATCATCGCTGGCTGGGGCCGCAAACGCAGCGAGCAAGGCAAGGCCTTGCCGTTCGAGATCATCGCCAGCCCCAAGGAATCCGAACTGGTCCGCGTCATCGATCACTACACTGCATCGCATGACTTCGTGCTGATCGACCTTGAGGGCACCGCGTCGCGCATGACCTCGCGCGCGCTCGCGCGCTCGCACCTGGTGCTGATCCCGTTCAACCTTTCCCCGATCGATGCCGAACTCGCCGCCAATGCGGTCGCCCTCGTCCAGGAGGAAGCCGAAGCGCTCGGCCGATCGATCCCTTTCCGCTTGGTCCGCAGCCGCGACAATGCCGCGATCGAGACCAAGACCGCCAAACGCATCGTCACCGCGATCAACGACGCGGCGCTGCCGCTGCTGACTGCAGCGCTGGTCGAGCGCGCAGCGTATCGCGACATTTTCGATTTCTCGGCAACGTTGGACGAGTTGAGCGACAGCCAGACCGCCGGCCTGCCCGCTGCACGCCGCAACGCGCTCGAGGTCGCGCGCGCGGTGGTCGAGGCGGTGCAACAGGAGATGCAGGCATGAGCGGCTACGGGTTCGGGAAGAAGGCACCGGTGCCGACAGGGGCAGGGGATCCGACCAAGCTCGATTTGAGCGGGATCGTCCGCGCGCCGCTGAGCGTCGATCCAGCGCGCGAAGCTGCGGCGATCGCGCGCGGCAATGCGCTCGGCTTTGTCGACCGCGGCGATCCGGCAGAGGGACCGGCAGAAGGGCAGGGGGCAACGCCCGTCCGGCGCCGACGGCAAGCCGCCCCGCAGAGCAGCCTATATATCAAGGGCCCGAAAGAGACGCTCGACTGGTTCATCGACTTCACCAACCAGCGCGGCCATCGGTCTTATTGGCAGGCGCTGGCCGAATTCCGGGACCTGGTCGAAGGCACGCGGACATCGGCGCCCGACCGAAGCTGACGGGCAGGCGACGCGACCGTTACCGTCAACGCGTCATCGGCGTCGTCGCCAGATCGATCAGGGGAGGGCGGTAGGGCAGCTTGGCCCCCGTCGGAATGGTCGCGGCTTCGCGATCCAGCAGCGCCGCGCGATCTTTCCAGCTGAGATAGATGCGGCTGCGCAAAATGCCGAAATCGAGTTTGCGCCCAGCCCCCCGCCAGAAACGACCGGCCGAGAACGGATCATAATGGGCATTGGCGAGCAGATAGACGCTGAGCCGGTCCGCTTCGATTTCCGCCTGGCCCATCAAGCGACCGTTTTTGCCGATCTCCGCCAGAATCCCCCAATGCGCGCCGGCGGCCTCGAGCCGGGCCCGATGGCGCAGAATATTGTGCGAGAGTTCATGCGCCAGCACGACCGCGAGCTCGTCATCGCTGAGGCTATCGAGCAACCCCGCATCGATCTCGATGATCGCGCCATCCGCCGCAGAATCGTTCCCGGCGCCGAGCAACACTTCGAACGCCGAGCGGCAGGCCGGCACCGGGGTGACGACAAGGGTCTGCTCCTGCACGCCGCGCTTCACGCCAAGGGTCAGCGGGGCGGCTTGCGGTAACCGCTCCAGTTGCGCCTCGACGCGATCGCGTTCTGCGGTGGAGGGCGGCGCCGTCGCGCCCGGAAGCGCGGCCGACACCGCCGCGCCGTTGATCGAGACCAACGAATCACCGTTGCGCACCCCTGCTGCGGCAGCGGTCGATCCCGGCACGACGCCCTCGACCGCGACGCCCGTTTCAAACCCGAACGCGGCGCGCGCAGCGGCACGCGCGTCCACGCCATATTGGCCAAGGCTGTGCAGTTGCAGGCCAAGGCCCGGCTGGTGATCGAGGCAGATCGCGGCATTGGCGGTCGCCAGCCGATATCCGACCGAGGCGACGCGCAGGTCGGCTTGGCGCAACGCTTCAAAGGCGGCAGGGGAGGGCGCTTGTGACGGGGGCGGGGCGGCCGCACCCACCAGAAGCGCCACGAGGGCAAGGCGCAGCCCGGCACGCAGTGTTGAGACCATCGGCAGGCCTTTAACGGTTGTTCAAGAGCAGGTCATCCTCTATCGGCGGCACTCTCGCGCTCGGGGCGCGACATCCAGGGCCCTTCCTGCCGAAATTCGGATATGCTTGAACGCCTTAGAAACATTCTGTCGAAACCCAAGTCATTGCCGCGCCGCCAGATACCAGAGGGGCGACGCGTCTATGCGATTGGCGACATTCACGGCCGGCTCGATCTGCTTGACGATCTGCTCGCCAGGATCGCGGCGGATCATGCCGCGCGCCCGCCCGCCCAGCAGACGCTGATCTTCCTCGGCGACCTGATCGATCGCGGCCCGCACTCCGCCGCCGTCATTGATCGCGTCATCGCCTTGCAGCGCAGCGAAATCGACACGCGCGTGCTGATGGGAAACCACGAAGAAGTGTTCCTCAAGGCGCTGAACGGCAGCGTGGACGCCTTGCGCCTACTGTGCCGCTTCGGCGGGCGCGAAACGATTTTGAGCTATGGCATGGACGCGGCTGCCTATGATCGCGCCGATTATGCCGAAGTGCTGCAGGAGCTTTCCCCGCTCGTTCCCGACAGCCACCGTGCCTTTTTGGCACAATTGGAGGACCGGATCGAGATTGGGGACTATACCTTTGTCCATGCCGGAATCCGGCCCGGCGTTGCCCTGGCGGACCAAAAGCCGAATGATCTCCGTTGGATCAGGGACGACTTCATCACGTCGAGCGCCGACTTCGGCAGCTGCATCGTGCACGGCCATACAATAACGCCAGAGGTGGTCGAGCGGCCGAATCGAATCGGCATCGATACAGGCGCTTATGCTACGGGGCGCCTCTCTGCGCTGGCTTTGGCAGCAGGCGAGCGATGGATCCTTTCGACCGAAGGGGCGTTGGGGACGTCAGCAGACGTCGATTAAGGAAATCCATAGCGCGTCCTACTAGGAGAGACCTGCAGCATTTTTGCTGCACCGCCAGAAAAACATGGCGGATTCCGGTTTTTTTTGTTTGTTTGAGACGGCGGCTGTGCTAGCCGAAAACCGAGTACTGCAGTGAATGCCTCTCACGAGGTTCATCATTAAGTAAGACAGGGAGTTACCAATGAATCTTGCTAAGATCGCAGCCTCGCTTGCCGCAGTGTCGCTGGTTGCTATGCCAGTTGTGGCATCGGCCAAGAATCCTGCTGCTTCGCTGTCGCTGAGCAAGTCGGTCCGCGTTGGCAAGGCATCGTCGAAGAAGAACGGCATCGCACAGGCTGGCATCATCATCGGCGTTCTCGCCGTTGCCGGTGCAGCTGGCGGTATCGCTGCTGCAACCAGCGGCAGCAGCAGCAACTAATTTTTCCTAACCTTCGGGTTTAGATAAGGAAACGGCGGCGTAACAGCCGCCGTTTTTTTTGCTCTCTAGGCTCGGGACCCATTGAGGCAGCCAGAAGATGAGAGTAGCGGCGATGCAGATGGCGGACATGAAGGTACGTGCGCATCGGTCGTAGCGGGTGTGGATGCGCCGCCAGTTCTTGATCTTGCCGAACATGATCTCGACCTTGTGACGCTGCGGAGAGAGAGCGCGGCGTCGTGCGGGATGGCGACCTTGCGGTTGCGCTTCGAGGGGATGCAGGCGGCGGCTGATCGAGCTAACGGAGGATGACCGTGCCGTGATCCTGGGTGCTTTGATCGAGGCGGCTGCGAAGTTGCGTGCTACGGACGGTGCCGAGCACGAGCAAGTGGTCGCTATCTGGCGGAGGCGAGGACGCCGCGCGTTTGGCGAAGATGATGTTGGCTCGCGCTGATCATTGCCAGTCCGCTGCCTTCAGTTCCGATTGAGGCCGATTTCGCGACTTTGCAGCTTTCGCTTCCACAGGCCTTCGAGAAGAAGAACCTGTTCTTAGCTGGCCGTCAATCCTGCACATTCGAGAATGGCGATCTGGTAATCGCTCGTATCGGCGCTTTTCAGGCCAATGTTGCCACCATGGCCGTCCGAAGCATAGTTGAGACAACGGGCGTAGAAGCCTCCTTCGCCTGTGGCTGATCCGACATACTGTTCCTTCGTACGCGCCGATGTCAGCACATAGACACCGCGTGCTGCCCGCAAAGTCTCGACCCAGCCGATTGGAAACTATTATCTACCAGCGGGCAATCAGCGTGGCAGGCTGTTCGGTCCGTCTGCGATCCCCTCGGCGAGGTTGGAGAGTATGACGAGACCGGGAAAGCGCCTGGCGTTAGCCTCGATCTCACCGCGGTACGGGCTGTCGAGCCGCGCCTTGAAGTCAGGCATCAGCTCGAATATGCTGCCCAACAGATCTATATCGGACGCGCCGGAGAGCAACAGCGCGTTCGCCCGCACGTCGGACGCTTCACGATCTCCAGCATTTCGGTTCGAGTCATCGCGTCCTGTCCGTTCGGGGCATCGGGCAGCCTATAACGACGCAGCGGTTGCGATCTGCAAAAACCAGCGTTTCTGACGAGCGCGGTGACCCGGTCGTGACACAGCGCATTTCCGTGGTTATCGGCTTGTCAAAACTGTTCTGGAAACCCGCGTCGCAAAAGGCTATGCCTTCGACGACTTTAAAGATCATCGAACATCCATCCTGGTCGGTTATGCCAAGGTCAGTACTGGCGACCAAAACCCCGAGCTTCAGTTCGAGGAGCTGCGTCGCGCGGGCATAGTGGGCTCCGCTATCGTTCGGCGCTTGGTTGGCGGCCGAGCATCACGATGGCCGAAGGGCTAGGCGACACCTATC
>CAZEBI010000141.1:0-7073 GCA_964510355.1 uncultured Nitrospina sp.
GCGGCTCGCGAAGACGATGGGTTTGATTTGTCATGCTGAGGCTCTCGAAGCATCTCGCTTCTCCGTTTTTTTTGACCTACGCAAAGCTCTCTTGTTAAAGGGATCCCTATTTACCATGCCGGACCCTTCGACCCGAAAGGGTCAGCTTGCCTTCAACGATCAGTCGGATGGCTTCAGGATAAATGCTGTGTTCCTGTTCAAGAATTCTTTCAGAAAGGGAAGCCTCATCATCATCATCATAAATGGGCACCACCGCTTGCAGAATAATGGGGCCGCCGTCTACTTCCTCGCTGACATAATGCACGGTGCATCCTGAAAATCGGGCTCCATGCTCCAGCGCCCGTTTTTGTACGTTTAATCCGGGAAATGCAGGCAGTAAAGAGGGGTGAATATTAATGATTCGACCTGAAAAACTTTCGATAAAATGTTTGCCTAGAATCCGCATGAACCCGGCAAGACAAATCAAGTCAACGGATTTGGCCTGGATCTGTGTCACCAGGGCTTGCTCGTAGCTGTTTCGGTCCGGATAAGATTTTGGGTCGAGGAAAAGAACCTCGATGCCTTGGTTTTGCGCCCGTTCCAAGGCATAGGCATCTTTTATATTACTGACTACCAGGGCAATTTTAGCCGGCAGGTCACTTTTTTCGATACTATCTATGATGGCCTGTAGATTAGAACCTCGTCCTGAAACCAGAACGGCGAGTGTAAATTGGGTCATTTAATCAAGGTACATTGGTTGCGGATAAAGGACAGCTTATCATTAAACGATATTATAAATCAATGAATTCGGTGGCTGCTAGCCGCAGGGGGCTCCCGGGTCCATTGTCGGGGCCTTACGAAAAAGGAAATCGGCGGTTTTTCAAGGTTTTTGCAACAAAACAAGCCGGATGGCCTGTTAAATTGTTCAAGAAATTGACAGAAATGTGACGGGACCGTTATTAATTGGTAAAAAAACTGCTCTATAATGTAACATGCTGGGTTGGAGCTTGAGAAATTGGAGCTCTCAATTAAGGGCCGCTGTTTTAGAGACGATGTTAAAAAGGGTAAAGAGCTATGAAGGATTGCCTGGATATTCTGGTTATTGATGATGATGACGTGGATCGGATGAATGTTCGATACCTGCTTGATGGTGTGGGTGTAAAGGCCATGATCCATGAAGCTGAGGATTGTTCGTCTGGAATAGAGAAAATGAAATCCTGCGATATCGATTGTGTCCTGATAGATTACAGATTACCCGATGCCGATGGTGTGGAGGTTTTAGAGAAGTTAAGGGAAGTGAACCGCAATAATGTTCCTTTGATCTTGTTGACAGGGATGGGCGATGAACTGCTGGTTGCAGAAGTGATGAAAAAAGGGGCTTCGGACTATTTGCCCAAAAGCGGATTGAGTGGAAAAGCCCTGGCTCGTAGCATACAAAATGCCATTCAAGTTGAGTCGTTTGAAAAGAAGGTCCGTGCCGCAGAAAAGGCTCTGGTAGAAAGTGAGAAGTCTTACCGTACTATCGTCGAGACGGTATCGGATGTCATATTTCGATTGGGGCCAGACCAGAAGATAGAGTTTGTCAACCCGGCCATTCGGTTTTTTGGTTATGAGCCCACCGATCTGGTTGGACAGTTCATCGATAAATTTATTGATATGGGTCCAGCCGGCAAGGAGTGCATTGCAAAAATCGCCACCCGGGAAGTTGGCCCGTTGTCGACCTGCAACCTTGAGGTGAGTTTCAAGTTTGCCAGAGAATCCATTTTGGGGGAGGCGACCAAGCCCGTTCCTGTCTTACTGGATGCTTTTGGACTTTGGGATGTTTCCGATGAACAGGTTTTCAAGGATGAAGGTGAAAAGAAATTTCTGGGGACACTTTGCATTGCCCGGAATATTATGGAAATCAAGGAGGTGGAGGAAGAACTACTGCGAACCCAGCATCGCCTGATGCAAGCGGTGGAAAACCTCAGGGAATTATCCACAATGGATGGGTTGACCGAAATTGCCAACCGCCGATTTTTTGATGAATCCTCGAAAAAAGAATGGAAACGCGCACAGAGGGATAAACAATCCTTTGCCGTTATCATGATTGACCTGGACTGCTTTAAATCCTACAACGATACCTATGGTCATCAACGGGGGGATGACTGCCTGAAAAAAGTGGCAGAAGTCATCAAAGGAGCTATGAAAAGGCCTGCTGACTTGGCGGCAAGATATGGCGGGGAGGAATTTGTCCTGCTTCTCCCTGAGACAGACAAAAAAGGGGCTTATAAACTTGCCGAGCAGTTGCGCCAGCGGGTTATGGATTTAAAACTGGAGCACCAGAATAATGCTTGCGGGAATGAGGTCACCATCAGCCTGGGAGCCGCGAGCGCGATAGCAGAACCGGGGAAGTTGTTTGCCGATCTTCTGGCTAAAGCCGATAAAGCGTTGTATGCGGCTAAAGAATCCGGGCGCAACCGAACATCGTCTTTCGAGGGGGGGTAAATTTGGGCCTGAGCATAGAAAAATTTCTTTTCCGGGAATAATTTGACGATAAAACGACTCTAACACTATGGAATTCACATTCCACCCCTTTTTGCGATCCGCCCGCCTCCTTTCTACCTCCTTGGCGGGCGGATTTCTTTTTTCCCTTTCAGTTTTTTCTCCCACTATTTCAATACACTAGCCCGGATATTGCACGAGTAAAAAGTTGAGCATCGGGAAATGCAGGCCCGGAAAAGCTCAGCGACCATTTTTAGAATATATCCCGAAGCACAAAGTGTAACTGGAATATTTTTTCATTCTGCTGTAAGTGAAAAAAGGCAAATCCCCCCAACCCCCTTCGTAGAAGGGGGAGCTTCAATGGACCCCTCTTTTTAAAGAGGGGCTGGGGTGATTTAAAAACCTCTCGTGCAATATGCAGGCTAGTTATATTTTCCCCTAAGGGTTGCGAGTTGCCCTGGAAGATACGAGTCAAACATATTTTCAGCAGGGGTGATTTATGGGGTTTCTTTAAGTGAGCGGCCCTTAATTTATGGTCAAAAGCAATTTTTAGAGATATCCTCTGGGGGGGGTATCTGACAAAAAATCGTATTAAATGGTTATGAAAAATATTTCTTTATTCAGGCGGCTTTTTTTCATTCTTTGGGTTTTCCTGATCGGAGGGGCGGGTTCGGCATTCGCGGAGGATGCATTTTTGCAGGCGGTTTTTGCGGGAGATCGTGAAGAAGCGGAATCTTTGTTGCAATCAGGCGCGGATATCGAATCTCGTACCAAAAGAGGAAGCACCGCTTTGATTGTTGCTGCGGCCCGGGGGCATACCTCTTTGGTGGGGTTTTTGTTGAAGCAGGGTGCCAAAGTCAATGCCCGCAACCGTTATGACGACACGGCCTTATTATTATGCGCCACGCTGGGAGATGTGAAGTGTATGAAGTGGCTCATTGCCCGTGGAGGCGATGTCAACTCAAAGAATATGCATGGCTGGAGCCCTCTTTCCAAGGCCGCCAGGTATGCCCATCTGCCAGCGATCCGGGTTTTGCTCAAGCAGGGGGCTAAGATCGATATTCGCTTGCATGATGGCGCAACCGCGCTGATCATTTCAGCGGGAGAACAACATTCCGGGGTGGTTCGTGTCTTATTGGAAAATGGCGCGGACCCGAACGCGCAAAATCTGGAGGGAGTCACTGCGCTATTATTGGCGGCCCTGACGGGTCGTGCGGATATTATTAGGGTTCTTATTTCTGGAGGAGCGGACCTTGATACTCGCAACTCTTTTGGTGAATCCCTGCTGTTTCTGGTGATTGAAAGGGGTTTTGTGGAGGGTGCCAGGGTGTTACTGGAATTGGGCGTGAATGTGGAATCCCGGGATCGCAAAGGTTGGACGGCTCTGATGCGAGCGGCTAAATATGGGCGTAGCCTTTCTGCCCAAGCCTTGATCTCCAACGGGGCCGATGTGAACGTGGCCAGTAAAAGCGGGGCAACGTCTCTCATGATTGCGGCCGAACGGGGCGAAATGGAAATGATCCAGCTCTTGGTCGAACATCAGGCAGACATAAACGCGAAAAGTAGAAATGGCACCACCCCATTAATAAGTGCATCTGCTGGAGGCCATGAGAAAATCGTGGAATTTCTGTTAAAACAAGAGGCGAAACAGGATGCCACGATTGCCAATGGTTCAACATCTCTGATGGTTGCGGCTGAACGGGGCTATTTGCCAACGGTTAAAGTTTTGCTTGATTACGGAGCCGATATCCAGGCGCGTAGTAAAAAAGGGTGGACCGCCCTGATGGTTGCAGCAGCTGGGGGGCATACTGAAATCATCCGGCTTTTTCTGGAGAAGGGGGCCAGTACCAAACCGGTCACGGCAAACGGGTGGACCGCGCTCAAAGTGGCACAACAACTAGGCCAACACGAAGCGGTACAACAACTCACCGCTAGGCGCGGGGCCAGCTTGCAATAGCTTTCATCTGTTAGCAGTAGGTTAGCTCGGCTTAATATGTGTTGACCGCAGGGGCAAGGACTTGGTTGTGCCGAGACAACTCTTTGTCCGCCAGCAAGAGGTATTGCTTACTGGGGTCCAGCGTCACGCTGGTGGAGGCTGTCTTGGATGAGGTGGAGCAGACCTATATTGTGGGTATGTCCTGACTTGCAGGCTTTGATGCGACCGCGTATAGGTTTCCCCAGTAGGTAGAGATCTCCGAGTATATCCAGAATTTTGTGGCGGGGAAACTCGTCTTCAAAACGAAGTTCAGTGTTCAACACTTTTTTGTCGCCAAGCAGGATGAAGTTATCGAGTTTACCTCCCGACGCATAACCCATTTTGGTCAATTGCGCCATCTCTTCCATAAAACCAAAGGTTCTTGCCGGGGCGATTTCCTTTTTAAAACTTTCATTCCCTTTGAACTCATAAGTGTAGTCCTGGATGCCAATCGGTTCCGGGTATTCCATGTGGTAACTCACACAGAAATTATCGCTCGGTTCGATGGAAATATAAGGTCCGCCCTGATCCTCGTTGCCAAAACTGTATTTTTTGTCGATCACGATTTCTTCATAAAAACCGTCCTGATCTTCAAACTCCCCATCTTCTATCAAGTCACAAAAATCTTTTGCGGAACCATCCATCACCGGTGCTTCATCGCCGATTTTAATGAGCAGATTGGTGATTCGGTACATATGGAGAGCCGCCATGATGTGTTCGATAGTACCGACAGAGGTGCTGTCTTTTTGCAAGCGGGTGGCATAATCGGTGGACTGGACGTTTTCCAAGCGGGCGGGAATGGTCTTGCCTGTGGAGATATCCCCGAAGATGATGCCGCTTCCCGGAGGCATGGGTTGTAGAATCAACCCGGTTTTAATGCCTGAGTGCAAGCCACTTCCGCATAACACCACACTGCGCTTGAGGGTGCGCTGGGGGCGCTGGGTTGTGTGGTCGCCTTTTCCGGACTCTGGTATTTCAATGCAGTGGCGTGCGATTTTTTCTTTAAGTTGTTTTTTTTCTGTTTTAAGGGCTTTGCAGGTCTGGTCGATATCCCAATTGCTACGCTTGAGATGGTGAGTGATGAACTGTTTTTCCCAAACGAGCTCTGCTTCTTGCAGGGACCCGGCTCCATCAATAGCCTTGATTTCTATTTGGGGCTGCCAGATTTCCGCAGGCAGATCCTGGGCTGTTATTTTTTTTTGATTGGCTCCGGTGAGAATCAATTTGTTCAGCACCGCTCTCAACTCTTTCACATTTCCCGGCCAGGTATAACGGCATAGAGCGGTCAAGGCATCTTCAGCCATCTCGGGGATGGAAGTGTTCTGCGTTTGCCGGATTTCCTCCATATAATCTTTTGCCATAGCGGGAATGCTCACGGCATAATTGCGTAAAGGAGGAACAAATAAAGTGGAACCACTGAATGCGTCGAGCAGGCCGGGGTGAAACTGGCCCTTTGCAGATAAAGCCGCCAAATCTTTGGTGGATGATGCAAAAATACGGATGGGTATCAATTCTAAATGGGAGTCCGCCGATTGCGCATCGGGTTGCAGAACTTCTGCGAGTTTTTCCTGCATGCTTTTGCTCAATGACTCAATATTGCCGAGATAAATTACTTTTTCCTCATCGGCCTTGTGGGAAGTTGAGTTTTTAAATTTTTTCTCTGCCCGCTGAAAAAGTTGCAAATGAATGGCGCGTGCCTGACGAAAAGAACAATTTATCTTGACGAAAGGTCGGTCGCTTTTCCTGCTCTGCCGATGGATGGCCTGGGCGATGAACTCTTTGCCTGTCCCGTTTTCGCCATGCAACAAAACCGGTTTCATATTTTTGGAAAATGTTTTTACCGCTTTTCTCACTTCCACCATAGACTCAAAACATAGGGGAAGCTCCGACGATGCGGGTTTCTCTTCAATCTTGGATGAGGAGCGCTTGGCCTGCAAAACCTCTGCAATCGATTGAGTGATCCGGTCCAGGGAAAAAGGTTTTTCAATGAAGTCCTGGGCTCCCAGCTTGGTCGCCTTGACAGCCGTTTCAATGGTTCCGTGCCCGGACATGATCAGGACTGCAATTTCAGGATGATAAGCTTTTACCGTTTTTAAAACCTCAATGCCATCCATTCCCGGCAACCAGATATCCAGTAAAACCAGGTCGGGGGGGTCCGTTTGAATGAGTTCCAATGCTTCAACGCCATCGCCTGTCTCGGCGACTTCATAACCCTCATCCTTAAGGATTCCAGTCAGTGAACTGACAATATTTTTTTCGTCATCGACGATAAGAATGCGTTTTCTAGTAGGCAAGAGGGCCTCCCATAAGGGGTACAGATTTCAGGCCGTGGGTGCGGCAATACCCGGTCGTGAATATTCGAGGTAATAGATTTTATGGCCTGCATTGATGAAGTTCTTTTCGTATTTGGTTCTGGGCATATCTTCGCGGCTGTCCAAAAATCCTGACTCCAGGGCCTGATTTTGTAATACCGGGTCCGTATTAAAATGTTCCAGCATATCCTTTGCATAAGGCTGGCTATCGGTGGCCAGGTGAACTCGCCCTTGCGGAGCCAGTTTCTGTCCGACCAGTTTAACAAAATCAGGCTTGATCAGCCTTCTTTTCGCATGCCTTTTTTTGGGCCAGGGGTCGGGAA
>CAZEBI010000142.1:0-7071 GCA_964510355.1 uncultured Nitrospina sp.
GCTCGCCGTAGGAAGCCTCCAACCAGAAAACCCGGCGAACCGCTTGGCGTTCAGACTTCCAGCAAACTCTATAACCTGGCGTTGGGCCATCCACTTTCCCGTCATTTGCCAGGTATCTTTTTTAGTCCAGACCAAGCGTTTGGCACCATCAATTATGGTGTCACTGTCCGCCTCTATAAATCGCCCACTCACCGGCACCGAATCACCCATAGAACGCCTCCCTTATGAGTCAGTTTTCAGTTCGCGAATCGCACGCACGCCATGACTGCGCAAACCTATTTGGTGCCATTTATAATCGCCATTATAAAAATGGAACCGCACGGCCAATCCTTTATCAGACTTGCTCAAAGTTTTTGTCCAGCAGGTCAAACCGCATCCCGCAGGAAAACCTTTGGCCAAAAATACCGTATCGCCATAATTGTCCGTAACGGGGTTCGCAACGTCATAAATCGCCTGCGTTTCCTTGCGGGTGGGCATGCGCCAGTTCTGATATCCGGCAAACTGCGTTCGGTTCAAATTTTTCACATAGGTCTTCGCCTCATCCCAGCTCACCCACTTATCCAGATCTATATAAGAGTCTGTCGCTTTCCACATCAGATTGGTCTTATGATCCGTAATCGTGCCGTCCTTGTGGAGTACTATGCGGACAAAATCCGGGTCTTCTTCTTGCTGAACAACATTATCCCGAACCAGACGCACAGCGCTGGGAAAACCATCGTTCTCCTTGGCCAGCCAGAATTCAAAATCGGACCTGAAGTCATACGCCATGGCAGCCTTTGCGCCACGAGTTTGGCTTGTCCAGGTTGTGAATCCGCAACCTGAGGTAAAAATAGGGTTGATATGAATTTCACAACCCTCCACATCCGTATTGCTGGCAGACAGATGAAAAAGGTATTTGACTTCCGAGGCGGAAGGAATGCGCCAATTGTTATATCCAGCGAATTTTTCCTCATTCACTTTACGCACCAACTCCTGGCTTCCATGCCAAGTGATTAAATGCCCTAAAGTGATCCAGGTATCCTCTTTCATCCACATGAGGTTGCGCTTAAGGTCCGTAACGGTAGCATCGCCGTTATCGACGTAATCTGACTCCAATTTGGTTTCTGTCATAATTTTATCTTCTGACCGGACGAGTATGGTCTCTTATGACTCCATCCTTCCTGCAAATACGAACCGAGCCAAAACTATATTCTTCAACATTGACAACCTTACCCTCGCTATAGTCAAACCTCGGTCTACGCGTAGAAGTATCTCCTCCCATCCAGGCAGTTTTAAATGCACCTTCAGGAAACACCGGATCAAGATGAAGAATCACCCCTCCTTTACCCGGGTTTTCGCAAGCCTCATCATAAAGCGATGAGACTTCATCAATGGTGGGCAGTCGCCAGTCATTGAACCCGCCAATTTTTCTAATATTCTTTTTATCGGAATAATCCACCGCTTCATGCCAATTGAAAAACTTTCCTTTGTCTTGCCAGGAATCTTTTTTCATCCAGTAAAGACGGGTTTTGTTATCAAAAATAACATCACGGCCTTTCTCCACAAACCTTTTAGGTTTCTCATCATGTTTGACTGGAGATCGTTCTGACTTTTGAGGAAGTTCACTTGTCATTTTTTCTCTATTTCTTTTAACGCCGATCAAATCGGCAGATTAAAAATCCGGGAATACTTTTGTACAAAATTCTACTTGCTCGGCAATTTTCGACCACTCACAGGGACTTTCATTCACAAGTTTGAGTCGCCGGTATATCCTATTTCCACACTGTCTTCGTCGACATTGACAATGACCGGGACCACATACTGGTCATTGGAATATTCGAGCAATCTCTTTAAACCCTGGGGATCTTTATCAACATTAACGTAAACAAAAGACTTGTGTTGCTTTTTAAAGTCCGCCAACGCTTTCTGGGTGTGAGGGCAATCATCCTTGCCAAAAATCATATAATGCTTCATATCAATCTCATCAAAATGCCCACGACAACACCGGCTCTAGCGTTCAAATGTCTTGCTTTCCTGACGCCATGCCGGTTCCCATTCTTCCTGAATCACATCACGGGTCAACCGACAATGGGAATACTCATTGTCCTTATGTTCCCACACATCGTTACCCGTCACATAACTGAATTTTTGCGCGTATTGCTGGTAGTCCGGCTTTTCTTCATAGGTCCAGGTATTATGACCGCCGCCCTCTTCAAACAGGTTCGAAATATGGATCTCAGCACCATCTTTATCCTGGTTGGACTGGACAAACGAGAACAGGCTTTTGGCCTCTTCAGTACTGGCCAGCCGCCAATCATCATATCCGGCGAACTTTTTTTCATTCATCATTTCGCAATAGTCATGAGCCTCAAACCAGGTGATTCCATAACTATGCTCTTTATAGGAATCATCCTTTTTCCACATCAAACTGGAATGGGTATCACTGACCGTTCCATCACCGTTATCAATGAAGTTAGGAACTTCTTCCTCAACCGCGACAACATCCTCTTCCTCTTCGTCGCCCCACTCTTCATCGCCAACCCACTCTGTCTCCTGCTCATCTTCCAAAGGCTCAACACCCTCACCCGATTCACTCGGCTTTTCATCTTCGGACATTTTGCGACCTCAACTTTTCAGGCAAAAAATTATCAATCCAGATCCCTTACCATGCGAACCGAAGTGCCAGTGGTCGACACCGACTGATCCACACAAACTTCTTTCATTTTGGGAAAATAGCTTTTCCAAGCATAAGAATCATACCGGGTTTCAGAAGTCCATACACAGGTTTCCCCGCCCGCCTGATAATTAGAAACCCGTCGCGCCGGCTTTTTAGGCAAGTTTAAAAACACCTCCCGGTATTGATCCTGGTAGCGAAACAAAGAACGCACCTCACTCTTACTGGGAAGCCGCCAGTCGTTATGACCCAGATAGCTCTGCTCATTGCAAGCCTTCACATACGCATTACTTTCATCCCAGTTGAGCCATTTCCCCAGTTCCTGCCGGGAATCTTTCAACACCCACATCAAATCATTTTCAGGATCTTCTACTGTACCATTATCTTTTTTGATCCAATTTACCTTTGATTCCACCACAATAAAACCCCGTCAGCAAAATAAAAAACACTCCATGTTTCCCGCTCATTCATTCCACCTCGGCTGAATATTTCCCCACCTCACTCAAAAAAAAGCAGGACAAATATTGACCTAAACAAATGAGACAAGGAGAAGAGTGTTCCTATCTTGCACCTATGAATAAACATTTTGTTTCTATTAAAATACCACCCACACACTGGGTTTTCAAGCCAAATCCAAGAAACCTGCTACAGGAAAACCTCTGAATTTTCACGCAAAATTTTCAAGCTCAACGAATAAACCGATCGTCGTCCGCATTCTAAAAAAAACCTGATACCCAGCTACCGCCAGCCGCCCCCCTGAGTGATCATATCTCTGATCTCAGGAACATGACTGATCTTGGATTTTGAATTATCAAATTCCCCACGCACCAGACGAGCGCTGGAATTGAGAATATCATCAACCTCTTTATGTCCACCTGAACCGCTGTTGAATGAATAACAATAAGCCGTGATCTTACCGCGTGTATTACTGGTCCAGGTATCGAATCCACAACCCTCGGCAAATACAGGATCAATATGTATGCTCATCCCGTATTTATCAGTCAGGGATTTTTCTTTATCAAAAAGGGAGTGCGCCTCTCTTTTATGGGGAAGCCGCCAGTCATTATAACCGGCAAAAGATTCCTCATTTTTTTTATGCAAATATTTTAAAGACGCCCTATAACTGAGGAACTTCACCACGTCCAAATAGGAGTCGTTTTTCATCCACATCAATTGGGTCAGCGCATCGGTGACCGTGCCATCCCCATTATCCTGAAACCTGTTTTCGCTCATAGTTTTTCTACTCTAAATCCGTTGTATCCATATTTTATTCTTACTGCCAAGCAAAAATCAAAAAAAAAGCCGGGGGGCCAAAGCCCCCCGGCCTAATACTCAAAATCAAAGCTTAGCGATTAACTTCGCTGGTTCCGCCACCATCTCCGGTGCCATTCTGGCTGAAGAGACCGCGCTCGGTACCCGCAGGCTGACCCATACCCGGCTCAATATACGTTCCAGGACGAACATGGTCCATATGGTAATTGGTCTGATAGGTCTTCTGAGAACCTGCATCCCTTTTCCAGTCAACACGACTAGCGCTTTCAACGCGATGGGCTTGGCAATTCAAAACAATGTCTCCAGGACCTTTGTTTTTGAAGCTGGTTTTCGGCTCCAAGGCGTTTGCCAAGAATCCGCCGGGCTCAAGAGTCCTGTCAAAATTCTTGTTATAGGAATATCCCAGTTTGCCGATGTGAATGTGAACGGTGGTACCCGCCGTTTCGCTCAAGTTCTCAATGACCCAACTGGCATTGACACAAGAAGCATTGCTTCCAGCTTTAACGGTTGAAACGTTAGCGCTGGCAACAGAAACGGTAAAAACAAAACATACTGCTAATAAAGCTACTACAGTCTTTCTCATGAGCTCCCCCTTTCGAAGCGTAATTAAAAAACAACTCTTAAACTTTATTTAATCTATCAACCTCTTCGGTGATTTGTACTCATTAACTTAAGTTCCGATAACACTGCAAAAAAAACAACGAATTCTCCCCGCAAAACCTCGGAGTCTGGCTAGGGTGGCCTGAAAATATCAAACCCCCCCAAGGAAGTCAAGCCTTTAATATCTACCGCAAGCTGAGCCACGCAACACGTTAAATATCAATGTGTTGCAGAGTGTATAAATTTCGCCCCCGGCCCAGGTTTCCTTAGAGAAAAATCGGCAAATAAATCTGGACTCCCCTTAAACCCTGAACTTCAAGGATGTCAGGTTTAACAAATCCGTAGAATTCCTGAGATTTTTTTCGCCTTCCTCGGAAATATCGTTAACAACCAACTGCAAACTGCGAAGTTTAGTCAAATGTTTCGATGTGGCAAGATATTTTGCGCCGACATCAGTGATACTGTTTGAAGCTAAATTAAGGTTTCTTAAATTGATCAAAACAGTTGACTGGGCAAGGGCCTTGACCCCATCATCTCCAATACCGTTCTGCGAAAGGTCCAAAGACCGGACCTCTTTCAAGCCTTCATTCTTGGCCAGTTCTATCGCGCCCACCTCTCTTAGAAACTGAGCTTTCAAGTTCAGCACTTGCCCGTCCTTGCTCAACCGGTCTCGGATCAGTTCATCTACATTCGCCATATTACACTCCGCAATCTATCGGTTAACCAGTTCCCTGGATTGTCTTAGCTTCAAACCCGTATTCATCATAGATGCTGTAACCTTCCTGAAGCATCTTTTTCCCATATTTGACCATCAGGCTGGCCTGCTTGTGGCTGGGATCGATCTCAATCGTTTTTTTTAAGTTTCTTACCCCCTGCTTGATATCCTTGACCTCATCGCCATAGTTTGCAATTTGCCGAGCCTTGTCGAACAAATCCGAACCCCATTTGTAATACACCGTGGCAAGCTGTTGCGGAGCATTTTTGCTGATATAGTCCATGATTTCCTCATCCGCCTTCAACTTATCGATGTCCTGGATAGCCGCCTCAAACTCGCGCACAGGAACGGCATAATCGTCATCGTTCACCGAGGAAATCGTATCCCCCGCCTTGTGCTGGGAATGCAGACCCACCGAGCTTTTTACTACTGTAGATTGAATTCCCGACATCAACTGGTGATAATGAAGGTTGCCAATGCCAAAATGAATGATGGCACTGAACTCCTGGTTTTTATCCAGCGACAGGGCCTGTTCAAAAGATTCCTGGGCTTCCTCCACCTGCCCCAGTTCCGAGAGAGCTTCGCCCAGATTGTAATGATGGACGCAATTATCCGGCTCTTCCTCAATCTGACGCTGAAATTCTTCGACCTGGGCTTCAAGGTCAAACTCAACCTCCTCTTCAAGCTCTTCGTCTTCAAATTCTTCGCCTTCCGGCTCTTCGTCTTTCGGCTCTTCGCTTTCAAGCTCCGAGTTTTCCGGTTCTCCCGTTTCAAGCGGAGCATCCGGGTTGTTGACCGCTTCGTCTTTTGCTTCCCCAGGTTCTTGTTCGTCTTCACTCATAATCAAACACAATAAGGGGGAATGCCTTCCTCCACCCATTCTCCGGCTTTACCATTGTTCATATTTTGCTGATTTTTTAAAGCACCTGAAACCATCTTTTTGCGAGACACCTCTACCTGAGCCATGATCTCTGTCGGCGAATCCGTCAAGAGGTTGCCAAACTTGGGTTGACACTGCAAGTTGCCCACATCACAACAGGGGGTTATCTCCCCGGTTTGCTGAACGGTAATAATTTCGATCGTACCACGAGGTATGGTGCATTCCAGCAAATTAATATCACGGGGAAAAGGCTGAGCGTTCATGGCCCGCTCTCCATTTTTATTCACATAAAACCCCGGAATCATATTCAGCCCAAACATAAAGTTGTCCGTACAAATATAGTTTTCGACACCTTCCATATGCTTTAAGAATGCACTCTCATCACATTCGGGGTTTTCCAGGCTTACAAGCTTTGCGCGGTATGCCTTGAGCAAAGACAAGGCCAGCTGAAACTTCTTTTCTAGTTCCTCAAAAAACGCGATCAAAAGTTCAACCTGGCTCAATAAGTCCGACACTTTTTCAAAGATCATGTTGACGATCAATTCGTCTTGCAGCTTCAGGATCTCAATGAGGAGCGGCTTTTGTCGCGTTTCCCAAACCGTCGGATACAAAGTAAAATCCACACGCCCGGATAGTTTCATAATCTCAACCAACCTGAGCCAACGCTGAGATTCTTTTGAGTTTATGTCCAGGTTCGTATGAATGCGTACATTGGGCGTCAGTTTTCTGAAAATCTTGAAGATTTCAACGATATGGGGGTTTTGTGAAGGCTCCCCGCCCGTCAAATTGATTTCCTGCTTGGCCAGTTCGCTAAACACCTCCATCTGGAGCATTTTATCCACCATGACCCGAGCCTGCTCCGGCAGTAAATGCCAGTCGCTCTTGGCTATCTGGCGAAGCGGTTCGTAGACATGACAATACTGACATTCATCACGAACATAACGATTGCAG
>CAZEBI010000143.1:0-6905 GCA_964510355.1 uncultured Nitrospina sp.
TGTTTAAGAATAAAGCGACCGATGCGGGTGTGCAGGCTTTGGCCAAGTCCAAAAATATGCTCAATCTTTCTGAGTTGATATTGAGCGATAACGAAGTTACCGCCGAAGGTGCCAAAATGGTGGCGACATCCAATATTCTGGGAAGTCTGGTATCCCTCTGGCTGGGGGATAAAATTGGGGATGAAGGCGTGACAGCCCTGGCTACTTCTGAAACACTCACCCGGCTCACCCAACTTTCTTTGTACCGCAATAATATTGGCAATGAAGGTGCGCTGGCGATTGCCCAATCTAAAAACCTGAGTCAATTGACAGAATTGAATTTGAATTGGAATTTCATTGAAGGGGAAGGGGTGGAGGCGCTTGCCGCATCGGAGACTTTGAGCAACTTGAAACAACTGACCCTGACTTTTAACCCGATTGGGCTTCGAGGTGCTCAGGCCATTGCAGGTTCTGCGAATTTCAGAGAACTCACCTTGATTGATTTGTACGAGACGGAATTAGGCAATGGGGGTGCCAGGGTTTTAGCCGAATCGAAGAACCTGCCCAACCTGGAGACACTGGTTTTAATCCACAATGATGTGGGCCAAGAGGTGCAGACTCTATTTAAGGATAGTAAAAACTTTCCTAAGATGAAGGATGTTTATTTTTTCACGGCCAAAGCCGAGGATTGATCGGGTGACGGCTGACTTATAGGGGTTCCCGGTTTTAGGCCGGGAGCCCTTTCTTTTTGGGTTTTTGTTTTTCCCTGACAGGGATGGGTGATAATAAAGGATATTTTTTCTTTTAAAGGTGGATACATATTATGTTTACAGGTGAAAAACCGGATCTGCTCGATATCATGCCTTTCAGGGATGACAGTATTTATGTGGTGGGCAAGGATGGCATTCCCCAGCACTGGGATGGCAAGGAGTGGTTGCCCGTTCGAACCGAGAATAGCAACCCGCTGATGGGTATTTGGGGGCCGCATGAAAAATGTCTTTATGCGGTGGGCATTGGCGGTGTCGTGCTTTCCTATGAGGGTAAAGAATGGAAACAATTGGATACAGGTAGTTATGATTCACTCAACTGCGTATACGGTTTTGATGAAGATAATATATTTCTTTATGGCGTTGGTGGGCGGATGCTTTACTGGAACGGTGAGAAATGGGACTACCGGGAACCCAATACCATTCATGATCTGTTTGGCATGTGGGGCGAGGACATCGAACATATTCACACCGTAGGCGGTGAAGGGGTTTATCGTTTTTATGATGGCAAAGAATTTTTGCGTCGTGACGAGTTGACCGATGAGACCGTTTCCCTGTTTGGCATCTGGGGCACCAGCAATAATAATATTTATATTTGCGGTTCCCACGGTACGATTTTGCATTATGACGGAACGGACTGGAAACCTATGCAATCGGGAACGGAAGAATATCTTTTGAGTATCTGGGGAACTTCCAACGAAAATATTTTCGTGGTCGGCGATAATTCCGCCATGCTCCACTACGATGGCAAAAAATGGTCTCCCATGCAATCGCCCAAGGATGAGTATTTGACCAAAGTCAAAGGGCTGGGGCCGGATCAGGTTTATGCAGTCGGTGAAAATGGAACAGTGATCAAATATGACGGCAAAAACTGGAATGATATGTCTTTATGACTGAACCCGCAAACCTTTACGCCTCGAAAAAAGGTATTTCCAGACAACTTCCCCTCCCTTCACAGGGAGGGGTTAGGGCAGGGTTGGGCTATCAGTTTTTTCAAAAAAATCCACACCCGCCTCACCTCATGAGAGGGGAGGTAGAAAACCTTCTTAAGGAACGCTTATGTCTGCTTTAACCTCCAATCATCTTTTGTCCATTTTTGGATTCAACGAAAACGATATTTTTGTTGGCGGTGCCGAAGGAACCCTGTTGCATTATGATGGCAGTCAATGGTCGCCTATGGAAACAGGCGGACGTTGGACTTTTAAAAATATCTGGGGCAGTGCGCCGGATGACGTTTATGCCGTGGTGACCGATGGGCGAATCCTTCATTATGACGGAAAAGCCTGGTCGCCTGATGAGGATATGGAAAAACTTCCGCCCATGACCGGAATTTTTGGTCTGGGCCCGAATGAAATCTATGCCTGCTCCAGACTGGGTAAAATCCTGCGCTACGATGGCAGTTCCTGGAAATTCACCAAAACGGGAACCGATACGGATGTGACCCGATTATGGGGATGCAAAGAGAGCGGTATGCTGGCTGTGGGTTACGATGGCCTAGTGCTCAAACAGGATGGTGAAGGCTGGACTCGCATGACTTTTAACTCCAACGCGGAGTTTTATGGCGTTTATGGCTTTGGTCCCGATAATATTTATATGGTGGGATCAGAGGGAGCCATTTTCAAATTCAATGGTGTTGAGTTCACTGAGATGCCTTCGCAGACGCAAGAATTTTTTCTTGATGTCTGGGGGCCTTCCTCTGAGATGGTGTTTGCAATTGGCGATGAAGGCATGATCCTTTATCTCGATGGCGATCAATGGACCCGAATCGAATCCAATACCAAAGAATATCTCACTGCCATCTGGGGCAGTAGCGATGAAAATATCTATGCTGTAGGAGATAATGGCCTGATCCTGCATTGGAATGGTGAAGACTGGAAAGCCGTAGAAGGCTGACGGCATTTGTATGGTGGGGGTATAAAAGAACAAGTTGTCTGGGTCGGGTTAAAGTATTTCTGTTATAATTTCCAGACCACTGTCTGTCGGTGGATTGCGAGGGCACAGGTTTCCTGTGCTTTTTTGTTTTTGATAGAGGCTAAGTATTTAAAACCATTATGTTTCAACCGTCATTAGAAGAGTTCAAGCAAAAGGCCCAATCGGGAAACCTGATTCCTGTTTATAAGGAAATTCTTGCCGATCTCGATACTCCTGTGTCCGCTTATATGAAAATCAGTGGAGGGGAATATTCCTTTCTGCTCGAAAGCATTGAAGGCGGAGAGAAGTGGGCGCGCTATTGTTTCCTGGGTTGTGATCCATCGGTTGTGGTCACCACCAAAGGCCGGACTTTGACAATAATTGAAAATGGCAAACGTGAACAGAGGGAAATCAAATCGGGGAGTCCTCTCTCAGCGGTAAAGGAAATATTAGCCCAATACCAGCCGGTGTCATGTGCGGGACTACCCCGGTTTTCAGGCGGAGCGGTAGGGTTTATCAGTTATGACATGGTACGTTTTTTTGAGGAGCTACCCGCAGAAACGATAGATGATCTCGATGTCCCGGACTCACAGTTTGTCATCACCGATACCATGCTGGTGTTTGATAATGTTTCACAGACCATTAAAATTGTCTCCAATGCGTTCGTAGAGGGCGATGACCTGTCCGCCATATATGAAAAAACAATACAAAAAATTTCTGCTCTGGAAGAAAAATTGCGAACGCCTCTTGCCAAGGCAGAAGCGCCTGAGGAAACAACAGATTCTGCCCTGCCATTGAGCTTTGAATCTAATATGGAAGAGAAAGACCACAAACAGGCAGTGAACCGGATCAAGGAATATATTTGTGAGGGCGATGCCATTCAGGTGGTGTTTTCCCAGCGCTTGAAATTTTCCATTAAACGAGACCCGTTCGATATATACCGGGCTCTGCGAACCATCAACCCTTCGCCTTATATGTATTACCTGAAATTCGGGGAGCTTCGGGTTGTCGGGTCTTCTCCTGAGGTTCTGGTGCGCTTGGAGGATGGGAAGGTTGAAGTCCGTCCTATAGCCGGAACCCGTAAACGTGGGAAAAACGAGGAAGAAGATCAGGCGTTGGAGCAGGACTTGTTGAGCGATGAAAAAGAGCTGGCTGAGCATATCATGCTGGTGGATCTTGGCAGAAACGATATCGGGCGGGTGGCCCAAATCAATACGGTGGAAGTGAATGAGCGCTTTACCATTGAGCGCTATTCCCATGTTATGCATATTGTTTCCAATGTGCGCGGGGTCTTGAAAAAAGGCCTGGATTGTTTTGATGTTCTGGAAGCGGCTTTCCCCGCCGGGACTCTTTCGGGGGCACCGAAAATAAGGGCCATGGAAATTATTGACGAGTTGGAACCGACCCGGCGCGGGCTTTATGGCGGAGCTGTGGGCTATATCAGCTTTAACGGCAATATGGATACTGCCATCGCCATCAGGACTTTGCTGATTAAAGGGAATACTGCTTATCTTGGAGTGGGGGGTGGGATTGTTGCAGACTCGGTTCCGGAAAATGAATTTGAAGAAACCATGAATAAGGGGCGGGCTTTGCTCAAAGCCATAGAAATGGCCGAAAAGGGGTTGGCGGTATGATTTTGATGATCGACAATTACGATTCGTTCACCTACAACCTGGTGCAATACCTGGGTGAGTTGGGTGCCGAAGTGCGCGTGCATCGAAACGATAAAATAAGTATCGAGGAAATTGAGGCGCTGAATCCGGAAAAGATCGTTGTTTCTCCCGGCCCCGGCACTCCTGCTAAAGCCGGCATATCGGTGGAGGTGATCAAATATTTTTCCGGGAAAATTCCTGTTTTGGGGGTTTGTCTGGGGCATCAGTCACTGGGCGTGGCGTTTGGCGGTGAAATTATCAAGGCCGATCGCCTGATGCACGGCAAGACTTCCATGATCCGGCACGATGGCAAAACCGTATTTAAAAATCTTGCCAATCCATTTGAGGCGACCCGCTACCACTCTCTGGTTTTGAATCGAAAAACTCTGCCGGACTGTTTTGAAATCTCCGCCGAAAGTGATGACAACGAAATCATGGGAATCCGCCATAAAGAACTTGCTGTGGAGGGTGTGCAGTTTCACCCGGAATCTATTTTGACGGCCTGCGGAAAGGAGTTGTTGGCAAATTTCCTTAAAGGAAATCACACATGACATTTCGGACCGCCCTGTATGCTCTTGTCGATGGCAACGACCTGACCGAAGATGAAATGGTTTTAGCCATGACACAGATCATGCAGGGAGAGGTGATAGATTCCCAATTGGCGGCATTTTTAACGGCGTTGCATACAAAGGGTGAAACCGTTGCTGAAATTGTCGGTGCGGCTAAAGTGATGCGGGCCAAAGCGGAAAAACTCGATATCAAAGCCACCCCCCTGGTGGACACTTGCGGAACAGGTGGAGACGGCGCCGACACTTTCAATATATCTACCGCCAGTGCTTTGGTTACGGCAGGGGCAGGGGTCAATGTGGCGAAACATGGAAACCGGGCGGTGTCCAGTCGTTCCGGCAGTGCGGATGTCTTGAAATGCCTGGGGGTGAATCTGGATGCTGATCTAGCAACCGTAAAACGCTGTGTTGATGAGGCGGGCCTGGGTTTTCTGTTTGCCCCTTTGATGCATAAAGCTATGAAACACGCCGCCGGAGTGCGCAAGGAACTGGGTTTTCGCACCATTTTTAATCTGCTCGGGCCTTTGACCAACCCGGCCAACGCCCAGGCTCAGGTGCTGGGTGTTTTTTCTGCTAAATGGGTTCGGCCTTTGGCTGAAGTTCTGCGTGACTTGGGTTGTGGTCGTGCGCTGGTGGTTCATGGTTCTGATGGTCTGGATGAAATCACTTTAACCGGTGTCAGCCAGGTGGCAGAGTTGAAAAACGGGGAAGTGACAAGTTATAGTTTTGACCCGGCAACACTCGACTTTGAATATTGCACCGGGGCTGACCTCAAGGGTGGCACGCCGGACGAAAATGCCGCAATGATCCGGGAAATATTGCAGGGCGAAAAAGGACCAAAGAGAGATATCGTTGTCTTGAACTCTGCGGCGGCCATCTATGTGGCAGGAAAAGCGGACTCTATGGATTTGGGAGTGCAACGGGCTGTTGATTCCATTGAATCGGGTAAAGCGCGAGAAAAACTGGAAGATTTGTGTCGAATTACTAATTCCGGGACAGTTTAAAGTCCTGATTTTTTGAAATAATATTTAACCCCCCTAGCCCCCCTTGACAGGGGGGAATCATTTGAAGCTTCCCCCTGTCAAGGGGGATTGAGGGGGTTCTTCTTTAAAATGGCCAACATACTCGATAAAATTTTTGCGGATAAACAAAAGGAACTGCCCGGCACAAAATGCGACAGGTCTTTGACGCAACTCAAACAGCGTATAGGAGATCAGGCACCTGTCCGTGATGTTTTCCCGGTTCTGAATGTGGGAAAGCATTCT
This sequence comes from uncultured Nitrospina sp., assembly GCA_964510355.1. Classification (GTDB taxonomy): domain Bacteria; phylum Nitrospinota; class Nitrospinia; order Nitrospinales; family VA-1; genus LS-NOB. Next base: position 6,141 of record CAZEBI010000143.1, read on the forward strand.
AAAATTATTGCGGAAATCAAACGGCGTACACCGTTCAAAGGTGAGTTGCGGGAAAACTTTGATGCCGCTCAAATCGCCAGGGATTATGCCCAACATGGGGCGGTCACGCTTTCGATTCTGACCGAAAGCAATTATTTCGGCAGTAATATTGAAATCCTGGAGCAAGTGCGGCCCATTGCGCAGGTTCCATTGTTGCGCAAGGATTTTATTTTTGATGAATATCAGGTTTATGAATCCAGAGCGTACGGAGCCGACCTGTTTTTGCTGATCGCCACCTGGCTGGATCAAAACCAATTGACCGACCTGCTTTTGCTGGGCAAAGAATTGGGCTTGCCCGCGTTAGTGGAAACCCATAACGAATGGGATATGGAAAAAGCCTTTGAGGCCAAAGCGACCTTGATCGGCATCAATAACCGCGATCTGACTAATGGCAAAACCGATTTGGATATTTCCCGGCGCTTGATACCGATGGCATTGCAGGAACCGGGCAAGACTTTAGTCTGTGAAAGTGGTGTCAGCGGCAGGCAAGAGATTGAAGAATTTGAAAAGATAGGGGCGCACGCATTTTTAATCGGGGAAAGTTTGATGACCTCCGATGATATTCCTGGGAAACTGAAGGTACTGCTGGGTAATAGCGAGCCCGCAGAACAAAGTTAAAACCTGCTTTCTGTTTGAAACAGGAAAAGCAAATCCCCCCAACCCCCTTCGCGGAAGGGGGAGCTTCAATGGACCCCTCTTTTTAAAGAGGGGCTGGGGTGATTTAGG
>CAZEBI010000144.1:0-6869 GCA_964510355.1 uncultured Nitrospina sp.
CAGCTGTCCTTGCCAGCCTGGGGGTTATTTTATGTTCCGCACCGATTTACAGTGCCTTGTACCTGATCGGGCATATGGTCTGCCTGGCCCTTTTGTTCCTCCTCTATAACGCGGAATTTCTTGCAGTAGTCCAGATCATTGTTTATGCCGGAGCGGTGATGATCCTGTTTTTGTTTATCATCGCGCTTCTTGGCGGGAAAAAAGAAATTCAGGAAAACTCGTTACACCGGTCTATGGCGCTCGCCTTTATTTTTACTTTGCTGGCGGAGCTATATTTAACCGCTACGGTTGGGCCGACCCGGCAACTTCACGGTGAAATTCCGGCGGAACTATTTGGTACTGCCAAAGCCATTGGTTTGGAGTTATTTTCAAAACATATTGTGGCGTTTGAGTTGGCTTCGGGTTTGCTTCTGGTCGCGGCGGTGGGTGTGATTTGTCTGGCAAAATTTTCTTTTGCCCCTTTGAGGAGGCGGTAATTATGGGTGAAGAATTTGTTTTGTTGCTCAGTGCCACCATATTCTGTGTGGGTGCGGCGGGGTTTGTCATTCGCAGGAATCCTCTCATCATGTTCATGTCTGTCGAGTTGATGCTCAACTCGGTGAACTTTCTCCTGATTGCTTATTCCAGTTTCCTCAACTCACTCGATGGCCAGATTTTTGCCCTGTTCATCATGACCGTTGCGGCGGCGGAAGTTGTGGTGGGGCTGGCGATCATTCTGACTATTTTTCGCACCCGTCACGATTTAGATGTGGACCATATCAATACACTGAAAGGATAGACCCTTGTTCGCTAGTAGCTGGCTAATACTTTTGTTTCCTCTTCTGGGCTTTATCGGCCTGAGCTGGTACGGAAACCGCCTCTCCAAAAATGCAGTCGGGGTCGTGGGTTGCGCAACTGTGGGCGCATCTTTTTTCATGACGCTGGTGACGTTGAGCAATCTGTTATTTTTGCCGCCGGAAGAGCGAGTCGGGCAGGTTCAGACTCTTTACCAATGGGTATCGGCAGGGTCATTCAAATTGGACCTGGCTATTCTGATAGACCCGTTGTCGGTGTTCATGTTTCTGGTTGTGACCGGTGTCGGGTTTGTGATCCATATCTACTCCATCGGTTATATGCATGATGACCCGGAATACTCCCGGTTTTTTGCTTATTTGAACCTGTTTATATTTTCGATGCTGGTGTTGGTTGCGGCGGCGGATTTCTTTTTCCTGATTGTCGGCTGGGCGCTGGTCGGCCTTGCGTCTTATTTGCTGATCGGGTTCTGGCGGGAAAAACCCAGTGCCGTGCTTGCCGCGCGCAAGGCGTTTGTCATGAACGTGATTGGCGATGTGGGAATGGTGATCGCCGCATTGGTTATTTTTGAGTCGTTTGGAACACTGAGCTTTGTGGAGGTGTTCGCGGCGGCTCCAGGCATGTTCCGCCCTAATGACGATTCCATGCTTTTGATCACCCTATTGCTATTGGTCGGAGCGTTTGCAAAATCTGCACAATTGCCCCTGCACACCTGGTTGCCGGATGCGATGGAAGGGCCAACGCCCGTTAGCGCACTGATCCATGCGGCAACGATGGTTACCGCCGGAGTCTATTTGATTGCCCGGTGCCATGTCTTGTATGAGCTGGCTCCTTACACCATGTATTTCATTGCCGGAGTGGGAATCATCACGGCGATTTTTGCCGGGTCGATGGCATTGGTTCAACATGATATCAAACGCGTGATCGCCTATTCCACCATGAGCCAGTTGGGTTATATGTTCCTGGCTATGGGCCTGGGTGTTTACAGCCTGGGCATGTTTCATTTGATGACGCACGCGTTTTTTAAGGCATTACTTTTTATGGCGGCGGGAAGCGTGATCCATGCGCTGGACGGCGAACAGGACTTGCGCAAAATGGGGGGCCTGCGAAAGACCATGCCGTTGACTCACATAACTTTTTTGATCGGCGCTCTGGCTTTGGCCGGGTTTCCTTTGACCAGTGGTTATTTTAGTAAAGAGGCGATCATTCTGAGTTCGTATCATGCTCAAATGGGAAATATTGTTTTCTGGGCCATCGCGGTGCTGACAGCGGGCATGACAGCGTTTTATATCTTCCGGGTTTATTTTTTCACCTTTTCCGGGGAGCTACGCAGCCCCGAGGCGCACCCGCATGAGTCACCGATGATTATGGTTGTGCCTTTACTGATTCTTTCCGCTTTAGCTTTGCTGGGCGGAGCGCTGGGGCCTTGGGTTGACAGTTTTCTGGCACCGGTGTTCGGTCATGTTCACGCACATGTTCACGATAACGTCTTGGAAAGCATCGCCCTGGTGGTGGGCATCGGAGGGATTGCGATTGCGGGTGTATTGTATATGGTTAGCAAACAGCGGCTGGATCTTTTCAAGGAAGCACTGGCTCCCCTTTATGACCTCCTGCTCCACAAATATTATGTGGATGAGATTTATGATTTTTTGATTGTCCGCCCGACAAAAGCCATTGGCGCTTTTTTGGAACAAAAAGCCGAGCGTGAAGGCATAGACTTTATAGTTGACCAGATAGGCGTTCAGACCAAAGAGCTGAGCCGTGGCATCGGTCTGTGGCAATCGGGAAGAGTGCGCGTTTATGCCTTGAATATGATTGTCGGCATGGTGACTATTTTATTGTTTGTCGTATTTATGTAACCGGAAAAATATATGCTATCCCTTATTATATTCATACCCTTTGTTGCGGCATTGGGGCTCCTCATGGTCGAGGACACTGCCAAGGTCAAAGTGATTGGGGTGGGTGCGGCGGGGGCCAGCCTGGTCCTTTCATTGTGGTTGCTGTTTGCGTTTGATACTGCCAGTTCTGAAATGCAGTTTGTGCAGATGCTACACTGGGTACCGGCTCTGCACATCAATTATCTGGTTGGGGTGGATGGCATCAGCTTGCTGATGGTTGTGTTGACTGCATTTCTCGGGCTCATTGCCATCATGTTTTCCTTCACCGAGAAAAGAAGCCTGAGAAATTTTGTAGCCCTGATGCTGGTTCTGGAAGCGGGGACGCTGGGAGTGTTTCTGGCACTCGACACCATTTTGTTTTATGCGTTCTGGGAACTGATGCTGGTGCCGACTTATTTTCTCATCGGCATCTGGGGAGAAGAGCGACGGGTCTACGCCACAACAAAATTTGTCATCTACACCCTGGTGGGAAGCTTGTTGATGCTGGTCGCCATCCTTTCTCTGACGATGGTGCATTATGGAGCGACCCATGACGTGACGTTTGATTTACGGGTGCTGACCCATACGCATATTGACCCGGCTACGCAGATGTGGCTGTTCTTCGCCTTTTTTCTGGCTTTTGCCATCAAGGTTCCGGTTTTTCCTCTGCACAGTTGGTTGCCCCATACCTATATGGCTTGTCCTATTCCAGTTTTGATTCTATTGACGGGGGCCATGTCCAAAACAGGGGCTTATGGTTTTCTGCGTTTTTGTCTGCCCTTATTTCCTGATGCCGTCGAGAGTTTTGCTACGGTCATTTGTCTGCTGGCGGCGGCGGGCATGGTTTATGGCGCGTGGATTGCCCTGGCGCAAAAAGACCTGAAAGCTTTGGTGGCTTATTCCAGTATCAGTCACCTTGGGTTTATCGTGATCGGCATCTTTGCCCATAACAAGACAGGGATTGAAGGCAGTGTTCTCCAGATGGTCAACCATGGCATCATCGCATCGGCGTTGTTCATGATTGTCGCATTTATCGAGATGCGCACAGGAACCCGCAACTTAAACGAATTGCGCGGCTTGAGCAAGGCCATGCCTGTATTATACGGAACCTTCATGCTGATCATGCTGGCGGCTCTGGGGTTACCCGGGTTGAACGGTTTTGTCGGAGAATTCCTGATCTTGATGGGTGTCTGGACATCCAGCATACTTTCGGGTTTGGCGGGGGTTCTGGTTTTGATGGGAGGGTTGTCCATTGTCCTTGCTTCCATCTATATGTTGTTCATGTTTCAGGGGTCGATGCAGGGAAAGGCGGCGGACCAGGAAGTGACCGACATCAGCCGATGTGAGTTCAAGCTTCTTTTACCCGCCTGTCTGCTTATTTTGTTGATAGGTCTTTATCCCAAACCCTTTATTGACCGGGTCACTCCCTCGGTAGACGCATTACTCCATATCGAAAAAACCGTCAACCTCCCCACCGAAGAAAAAGGCGATCACCACTAATTACGGGGAATGTCCCTAGCCCCCCTTATCAGGGGGGGAACTGTCCTCCCCCTGATAAGGGGGATTTGAGGGGGTTACTTTTTCCGGTTGGCAACAACTCATCGTCTCTGCAAACTTTGATATGAGATTTGGTAAGAACATTGTTGACGGTATTTTTCTGGAACGGCCCAACCGTTATCTGGCACGGGTCGAAGTGGCAGGTGAACAAGTGCTGGCACATGTTCCCGACCCGGGTCGTCTGCCGGGGTTGATGTTGGCTGGCAGAAGAGTGCGGCTGGTCTATCAACCTTCAGAAAAACGTAAAACAGACTACACCCTGGTTTTGGTGCGGTACGGTTCAATATGGGTTTCTACATTCCCGGTGTTTGCCAATAACCTGATTGGGCAAGCCTTGATGGAGCGGACGCTGCCCTTTTTGCCGGGCTATTCTGGTTTTGCCAGCGAAGTGAAAATGGGCAACAGCCGTTTTGACTTTAAGCTGGAGTTCCCTGAAAACCCTACTTATATAGAAGTGAAATCGGTGAGCCTGGTTGAAGAAGGAGTGGGCAGGTTTCCTGATGCGCCGACAGCACGCGGTGTCAAACATGTCAAAGAGCTGATGCATCTATGTACAAAAGGCGGGGCGGCCATCGTGTTTGTTTCGCAAAGGTCTGATACCCGATCCATCACCTGCAATGATGATATCGATCCTGTTTTTGGAGAATGCTTACGCCAGGCACGTGATCAGGGGGTGGAACTTTATGGCATGAATTGCAAGGTCACAGCGACCACAATTTCTCTGCATAAAGAGGTTGCGGTAATATTGTGATGGGCATTTGAGGGGGTTATTTCAGGAACTTGTCCAGGTCGGGGATGGTGAACCAGTTGTCGTTGTGGAGCACCCATTCCTGTTCAATGACCCGAGTTTTTAGTTTGACACTGGGCAGTACCGTAACCTGATAGCGGATAGTAACAACGGCTCGGTCGAAACCGTCCTCGGGCCCTTTGGGTGTGATGACTGCCGGAAGCGTATTTTTGAAAAATTTAATATCCAGGGTCGTTGCTTCAAAAAAAGTGACGCGCTGGGTCATTTCCAGGGATTTGGCTATATAATGGGCGCGGTGGTTTGGGTGGACGAACCGGGTACTGCTGTCTATGGCCTTGCTTTCAAACTCAAAATTAAAAGCCTTGATGCTCAAGTCCAGGTCTTCCTGGGTTTGATAATAGCGGTCCAGCGTTTCGCAGGCGACCGAAGTAAATATAAGGAATAAAAAAATTATTTTTTGCCTGGATGTGCGGTTGAATTTCAGCATGAGTATTGAGTAGAAAAATTCAAGGTGAATAATCACCTGATTATAGATAAAAACAGGAGTTCCTTCCAGTTTATAAGGAAGGAGGGAGAATGATGGCAAGACCAGGAAGACCTAAACAGGTGAAACATAAAACAGGCAATAAAAGACCCCGAGGCCCACAACAAAAGTCTTCGGCGAAAAAAGAGCTGACGCTTTGGGATCAAGCTTCGCGCTGGTACGACTCGCTGGTGGGGGGGCAGGGCACGGATTTTCAGAAAGACATTATCATGCCCGGCGTGTTCCGACTGTTGGAAGCCGACAAAAAGGATCGTGTCCTGGATCTGGCTTGCGGTCAGGGAGTTTTTTCGCGCTATTTGTCCCGCCAGGGCATCCGTGTTGAAGGGCTGGATTCCTCTTTAGAACTGGTGAAGCATGCCCGGTCGCGCTCGGGCCCTTCCATCCCATATCATGTGGGAGATGCTGGCGATGCTGAAAATTTTGCAGCCGACAGCTTCGATGGCATTGCCTGCCTGATGGCGATACAGAATATCGAAAAGATGGATCTGCTTTTTAAAAGCGCAAGCCGATGGTTGAAGCCGGGAAAATATTTTGTGGTGGTGATGACGCACCCTTGTTACCGCATTCCCCGACAATCGCATTGGGGTTGGGATGATGAAAAGAAACTGGAGTATCGGCGGGTGGACCATTATCTGACGGAAACTGCTGTTCCTATCCTGACCCCACCCTTTGCCGATTCGAAATCGTTCACACTGACCTATCATCGTCCGTTGCAAAGTTATGTTTCCGCTTTGGTTCAAGCCGGATTCTGCGTGGATGCGATGGAGGAATGGATATCGAACAAAAATAGTCTGCCGGGCAAACGGTCCAAGGCGGAAAATCGAGCGCGAAAAGAGATCCCGCTTTTTCTGGCTTTGCGGGCGCAGTTGCTGCCCGTTTCGCAAAAAGATAAATAATATTCCCTCAGGGTAAAAAATTTTATGCCTAGCTACACCTATGAACTTCCTGAACAGGGAAGACTTTTATCTCTCATCCGCGAGAACTTAAATAAAATCGGGGAAGAGTGGCAGGAGGTCGCTGATTTCATGCTGGAAGGGCATGTGGAATACAAGCCGATGAGGGCGAACCCTATGGGGTCGAGCTTTGTCTATCAACGGGCAAAACTCAACCTGACGCTTTATTTCCCGGAGCGCATCTTCGAACATTTGCTCAGTTGGCTGGATTCAGAAAAGGTGGAATTGCTCAAAGCCGTGGTGCAATCTTCCCTGCCCGGGCGTTGCGGTTATGACATTCATGAATTTAAAATTTTGGGTGTTATTGCGGAGCAATAATCTGGATGTTGCGCAAGTGGGTTTTAAATCCCCCCAACCCCTGTGATACTTCTTCCTCGGCTTTCATGCCCCGAAGCGGG
>CAZEBI010000145.1:0-6814 GCA_964510355.1 uncultured Nitrospina sp.
ACACCATCGGCGACACCCTGGCCCGGTTCAAACGTATGCAAGGTTATAACGTCCTCCACCCGCTGGGTTGGGATGCCTTCGGAATGCCGGCTGAAAACGCCGCCATAAAAAATAAAAGCCATCCCGCAAAATGGACGTTTGAAAACATCCGCACCATGCGAAAACAGATTCAGGCTTTGGGGCTCAGCTACGACTGGGACCGGGAGATCGCCACCTGCCACCCCGGCTATTATAAGTGGAACCAATGGCTTTTTCTGAAATTCCTGGAAAAAGGCCTCGCTTACCGGAAAAACTCCACCATCAACTGGTGCGAAGACTGCAACACGGTACTCGCCAACGAGCAGGTCGTGGACGGCTGTTGCTGGCGGTGTGACAACGAGGTCCGGCAAAAACAGCAGGAGGGCTGGTTCTTTAAAATCACCGACTATGCCGACCGCCTCTTGGAAGGTTGCAAAAGCCTTTCCGGTAAATGGCCGGAACAGGTGCTGACCATGCAGACCAACTGGATCGGCAAAAGTTTCGGCGCGGAGGTGGATTTTAAAATTGCGCAGAGTGATGAGGTCATAAAAATATTCACCACTCGCCCTGACACTTTATATGGAGCCATGTTCATGGTGCTGGCTCCCGAGCACCCGCTCACCGCAAAATTGTCTCGTGGTACCGAACAGGAAAAAGCCATTGCAGATTTTGTGCACAAGGTAAAAAAACAGGACACCATCGCCCGCGCCAGTAAAAAAGAAGGCGTGTTCACTGGAGCTTATGCGGTAAACCCTTTGACAGGGGAATCCATTCCTGTATGGACCGCCAATTTTGTTCTCATGGGTTATGGCACCGGAGCGATCATGTCTGTTCCAGCTCACGACCAACGGGATCTGGATTTTGCCCGACAATATGATTTGCCCGTCCGGGTGGTCATTCAGCCTAAAACCGGTGCGTTGGATGCAGCCACTATGGCAGAGGCGTTCACCGCCGATGGCGCCATGGTGGACTCGGGTTCTTTCGATGGCCTGATCGGTCAAAAAGCCCGCAAGACGGTTTGCGAATTTCTGCAAAAAGAAGGCATCGGCAAAGCCACGATCAATTACCGACTGCGCGACTGGGGAGTTTCCCGGCAACGCTATTGGGGAACACCTATTCCGGTGATCCATTGTCCTGATTGTGGCATTGTGCCGGTTCCCGCCGACCAGCTTCCGATTGAGTTGCCTTTGGACGCACAGTTGGGAGAAAACGGGCAGTCGCCTTTACACACTCTGGAATCCTTTTACAAAACGTCCTGCCCGAAATGCGGGGCAGATGCCCGTCGTGATACAGATACACTGGATACTTTTGTTTGCTCTTCCTGGTATTTTTACCGCTACACCTCACCACGATTGGAAGAAACTCCTTTCAGCAAAGAGAACAGCGATTACTGGATGCCGATCGATCAATATGTCGGCGGCATCGAGCACGCCATTTTGCATCTGCTTTACTCCCGGTTCTTCAACCTGGTATTGAACGATCTTGGGTTGACCCAGGCCCCGGAACCTTTTACCCACCTGCTGGCTCAAGGCATGGTCATAAAAGACGGGGCTAAAATGTCCAAGTCCAAAGGCAATGTCGTGGACCCGGACGAAATCATCAGCGCCTACGGTGCCGACACAGCAAGGATATTCATTCTGTTCGCCGCCCCACCGGTGAAAGACCTGGAATGGAGTGATCAGGGGGTAGAAGGATGCTCGCGATTTTTAAAAAGGGTGTGGCGCATTTTTGGTGAGTTTGCCGAAGAAGTCAAAACCGTGGCCTTGCCGGGAGAATCTTTCACCACCTCAGTTCCCGAAATCAAGGCTCTCAGGCGCATGACCCATATCACCATCAGGCGGGTGACCGATGATATTGCCACAAGAATGCAGTTCAATACCGCGATATCAGCCATTATGGAATTGGTCAACCACCTCTTTGGCTTCAAAGAATGGTGGGAAAACAACCAGGATGAAGTGGCGCGTGGGGCTCTCAGGGAAGCTCTGGAAACATTGACCCTGACACTGTCACCTTTCGCACCACATATCGCCGAAGAGTTGGCGTCAATGATAGGGTTTTCTGAAACCTTGGACCGGGCAACCTGGCCACAATATATAGAAGCCCTGACACAAACCGATGAAATGTTGATCGTCCTCCAGGTCAATGGTAAGGTGAGGCAGAAAATTTCTGTTGCGTCGGGCATCAGCAATGACGAGTTGGAAACCCGCGCCCTGGAAGACCTGAAAATCAAGGAATGGACCCAGGGCAAACAGATCAAAAAAGTCATCGTCGTTCCCAAAAAACTTGTAAACATCGTTGTCCAATGAAACAAATCCCCCCCTTTTTTAAAACCTGTCTACTTTTGCTCATCGCCCTGCTTCTCAATGGCTGTGGGTATCATTTAGTTGGGACCGGCTCCTCTTTGCCAAAACATTTAAAAACCCTCTACATACCTGTGTTTAAAAATAGTTCCTCGCAACCGGAAATTCACCGGGAACTGACAAGCGCCATTATTAACTCCTTCATCAGAGATGGAAGGCTGAAAATTGTTCGCAAGGGTAAAGCCGATATGGTGATGAAGGGCAGCCTTTTTTACTATGATTTGCGCGCCGCCGCCGTCGGCACCAGCGGTTTTGCCGCAGATTACATCATATCGCTGGGCGTGGAAGTTGAAGTGATCGACAAGATCAATGACGAACCCTATATGAAAGATAAATTCACCACCAAATGGGACTATAAAGTCACCGCTGATATTGTCGGCGCGGAAACTTCCCGGCTTGCCGCTTTGGAAGAAGCCTATAACGAATTGGGCAACCGTCTGGTGAGCCTGCTCATTGATCAGTTTTAATTCACCGTGACCCCTGACAATTTAATCCTTAAATTTTCCCAAAAACAACAGGGTCAAGTAGAACCTTTCTATTTTCTCTATGGCCCGGAAACTTTTTACCAAACCGAAATCATCCAGGCCCTGATCCAAAAATGCATCACCCCGGATAACCGGGACTTTAACCTGGAAACCTTCGATGCCAAAGAAAGCACGGTGAACCACTGGCTGGGGTCCATCCGCACCCTCTCTTTTATGGGTGGAATAAAACTGGTGGTGGTACGCAATCTGCACGAGGCTGTTCCGCAGGACCAGGATGCCCAAGCCCTTATCGACTACGCACAATCCCCTATTGGCGAAACCTGCATGGTCATCACCGCCGACAAGGTGGATCGCAAAAGAAAATTATTCAAAACCCTGACAAAGCTGAAAACCGCCGTCGCCTGCGAAGCGCCAAAAGAAAAAGAACTGACAGGCTGGGTCCAGAAAAGGGCAAAAGAAAAAGGTTATTCGCTGTCCTCAGGTGCGGCATATTTTCTGGTGAACAGGGTGGGGGCTCGACCAGGAATCCTGGCGAAAGAATTAGAAAAAACTCTTCTCTATGCGGGAAAAAATAAATCCGTTTCAGAACGGGATGTCGCCCAAGTGGTGGGGGAAAGCAAACTGGAAAATATTTTTGCCCTCACCGATGCCTTGAAAACAAAAAACCCGGAAAAAGCACTGCAACTGCTCAACAACCAAATCGACCACGGGGAAGCACCCTTAAAAATCCTGGGCACCATAGCCTGGCAATTTCGCATGATCTGGGAGATAAAACACTACCAACAAAAAAACCTGCCATCCGGTCAGATTGCAAAAACAATGGGAGCCCATCCTTTTATGGTCGAAAAAGCTCTGCAACATACGAGCCGGTTCAGCACTCAACAACTGCGTAGGGGATATGCGGAATTGGTAAAAGCTGATCGAGACTTAAAGTCCACCACCAAAGACCCTATGGCAATAATGCAAACCCTGATCCTCAACCTCTGCCACCACTAGGCGTGGGGCCGACTGGCAATGGCTTTTATTAGCGAACGAAAGTTATCTCGGCGGAATGAACTCTTGCTATCTGCCCCCGGCGGTTCGCCGGCTAGGCGTGGGGCCAGCACTGCATTGCCCGTCAAGCAAACAACACTCCGTGATATTCTTCCTTAAAATTCGTGCCCCGAAGGGGTAAAGCGCAATACTCTAACAATTTCTCCTGACAACGGGGGGGCGTTGGTTTTCAATGATCTTCCCCCTGACAAGGGGGATTGAGGGGGTTGCTTTACCTGCGTAGTCGACCCATCAGGGGCGTGGAACCAAAAGGAAGAAACATCTACCCGCCTCTTGTACTAAGAAGCGATGCGGTTGACTAAGCGGGTGAGGCTGGAAACTTTTCGGGACGCCGTTCGGGCGTGGAGAATGCCTTTACCACCCACCTTGGCGATGATTTTTTCGGCAATCTTTAATTGTTCCTGAGCCTTCTCTTTATTACCTGCTTGGGCTTCAGTGCGCACTTTTTTGGACAAGGTCTTGACCAGAGTACGGAAGCCTTTGTTTCTTTCGTTCTTCTTTATGTTTTGCCGGTTGCGCTTTAATGCAGACTTATGATTAGCCAAGAACTGCTCCTTTATATTGGACGTTGAAAACACATCTTCCCAACTCGGGCGATATATGATAGCGAATTGATTTTTATACTTTATTCCTTGCAGATTGTCAAGTTTAGCCCAAAACAGCTCAGCCCGAATCAGCCCGAAAAAAGACTAGCCGCCTTCTGGAGGCTGGGGGAGCGACTGGAGATGTTCGAGCAACCGCTGAAACTCTTTTTTGAACACTTTATACTGTTGGGGTGCCTGGCTCAGGTCTTTATTGCGACCGGCCCGTTCCAACTGGGCCGCCGCCTCGCGGACAGGCCCCGCACAAATATTGGCAGAAGCTCCTTTTAAGGCATGCGCCCTTTCTTCTACCTCGTGGGCATCACCCGCCTCCAGAGCAAAAAGAAGTTGCCGGGAATGCTCGATGGCATCTTCAAGGTACGCCGCTACAATCTCGAGAAAAAGCTCTTCATCATCATCACAAAGCTCTAACGCAGCCTGTTTGTTCAGAACAGGCTCATCCGGCATGGTTTTGATCCAGCAAAGCTTGAATTTTGCCCAACAGACGTTTGATATCTACGGGCTTGGTATCGTAGTCATCGCAACCGGCATTGATGGCTTTATCCCGATCCGTGGTCATGGCGTGTGCCGAAAGACCCAAAACAGGAATGGACCGGGTTTCGGGGTCTCCCTTCAATTCGCGGACAGCTTCCCATCCGTCCATCACCGGCAGGCTCATATCCAGAAGAATCAGGTTGGGCGATTCGGAACGAGCCATATCCACACCTTCCTGACCATCCACGGCAATGAGAACCTCAAAGCCCTTGCGCTGCAAACGCCGGGACAACATATCCCGATTCATTTCATTATCTTCAACAAGAAGAATTTTGACCATTTAAATACTTTGATATCCCGCCTGTTAGTATCGAGTCCTCTGAAATCAGCACGCTGATTTTTTAAGAGACATTATAGGGAATTTCTCAAACTTTGTCATGCGGGAATAATATATCTGCTCTCGAACCCGGATAAACCGCCTCACCGCAAGCAGGCGGGGTATCCAACATTAGGGATACAGAACAATCGGAGACCAGAAATTGCAAATGGCTTTTTCAAACTGTTCCATTTCCTGGGAACCTTCCGGTTTTTTCAAATAGCTGTTGGCACCATTTTCATAGGCTTTCAGAACATCAGAGGAAGAAGAAGAGGTGGTCAACATGATGGTGGGAAGTTTTTTCAACCGAGGGTCCTGCTTGATGATTTTTGCCACCTCCAACCCGCTTTTCTTGGGAATTCTGATATCCAGAAAAACCAGGTCCGGAGTGGGGTACTGGGCCTCGTCCTGATATTCTCCCTTCTGGAACAAATAGTCCACCGCCTGTTCACCATCCTGCACCCACTGTATCGCGGCATTTTCACAACACTTCTTCAAGGTGGATTCTAAAAAATCGTAATCGTCAGCATCGTCCTCCACCACCAACACCGAAACTTTATCTTTAGGGTTTGCAGCCGCTTGAATCATTCGCTATGCCTTTCTGGTAATTTAATATTAAACACCGATCCACCTCCGTTGGGCAAACCTTCCACCGTTATCTCTCCTCCGTGGCTGACCACAACTTTTTTGCAAATGGCCAGACCCATACCGGTTCCTTCCACCTGAGGATGGAGCCGCTCAAAAGGCTGAAAAACAAGGTCCGCATATTGATCCTCGATTCCCATGCCATTGTCTTCCAAAGAAATTCTTATGAACCCTTCCTCCGCTAGAGGAGATGAAATTTTCACCACAGGAGAAACTTCTTTCTTCTTGTATTTGAGAGAATTTGCAATGAGGTTTTGTAACAACTGCACCATTTGGGTCCTGTTGGCTTCAATAATCGGTAACGGCTCAAACTGCACATTGGCACTTGTTTCCACAATCTGGTCCGACAAAATAGCCATGACCTCGGCCAACACATCATTCAAGTTGACTCTTTCAAACGTAGAAGAATGGCCCGCCAGCCGGGAATATACCAGAATATCATCCATCAATAATCTCATTCTCACCCCAGAATTGATTATTTTATCCAGCAGAAATTTGTCATTTTCCGAAAAAGCAGACCCCGTATCGAGCAATGCTCCAGCAAAGTTGATGATCTTTCTGACCGGGGCCATCAAATCGTGAGAAGCAATGGTTGCGAAACTCTCCAGATCCTGATTGCTTTGTTTCAATTCCGCCAGTTTACTATTCAGATAAGCATGCGTTTTGTGTTGCTCGGCATGGGCTTCTTGCAACTCCGCTTCATCCTGTTCGATTTGCCGGTTGCGCTTTAGTAATTTTTGATTGGCGTCATTGAGTTCCGCCAGTTTATTATTCAGATCTTGTTGCGTTTTGTTAAGCTCT
>CAZEBI010000146.1:0-6764 GCA_964510355.1 uncultured Nitrospina sp.
CCCAGCGGAAATTCTCCGTCACCTTCCGGTATTCTCAACCTCTTTTTTTCCGCTATTGAGCGTTTTGCTTATCGTCGTTCCCTGCTCGTTATTGCAGTTGCCCTGGTTTTAGCCCTCCTCTCTGTGTGGGTGACAGCAGAAAAACTCACTTTCAAAACCGGACGCGGCGATCTGGTCGCCAAGGGCCTGCCTTATGTTGAACGCTATGAAAACTACCGCGCGCAATTTGAAGATCTCGATGGCATGGTCGTGGTGGTGGAGGGCGAAACTTCGGCAAGTATGGCAGACTTTGCCGAAGCACTGGCAGTAAAACTGCAAGCAAAGTCCCATCTGTTTTCCGAGGTCGTCTATAAAATCGATACCCGTTATTTCCGCTCACGGTTTCTGCTTTACCTCGATCAGGAGGAGTTGGCAACATTGGCCGGTAAGCTGGAAAACCATCAGGGTTTTTTAGAATCGGTGAATGATGCACCGGGGTTGCATTCACTTTTATCGAGCATCAACGCTGAAATCAGTTCCGGCATGGTCGATTCCCTGCTGACCGATTTTCTGGGCGGGGACGATGAAAAAGAAGGCAATGATGCCGGAGACCTCAACCTGCTGATCCGCCTGCTGGAAGAAATGACCCGGAGCCTGACGGGTGAAACCGGTTATCGTTCGCCCTGGCAAGCGTTGTTCACTGGCGGCGGCGATTCCCTGCGCGAAAAGGGATATATGGTTTCTGAAAACGGCGATCTGCTTTTCATGTTGGTGGTTCCCAACGAAGATGAAACCAGCTTCACCGGTTACAAGGATGCAGTGGCACAAGCTCGCCAATATATAGCCGAAACTAAAAAAGACTTCCCCGGTATTACCGTCGGGCTCACCGGCGAAGATGTGATATCCAGCGATGAAATGCTGACCACCCAGGCCGATATCGAAACCGCTTCCAAAATTGCTTTAACCGGGGTCGCCCTGCTACTCATCATTGCTTACAAGGGAGTGGTCAAACCGCTTCTGGCTGTGTTCTGCCTCCTGCTTGCGCTGTGCTGGACCATGGGGTTCACCACCTTGACCATCGGTCACCTGAATATTCTTTCCGTCGTTTTTACCACTATCCTGATCGGGTTGGGTATCGATTTTGGCATCCATATCCTTGAACGCTTTAAGGAAGAACGGCTCAACGGGCACGCTATCTTAGAGGCCTTGCAAAAAACAGTGCAGGGAACAGGAAGGGGGAACTTTTCCGGTGCCATCACCACCGCCATGGCTTTTGGTGCCATGGTGCTGACCGACTTCATCGGCATTGTGGAACTGGGCTGGATCGCCGGATGGGGCATTCTTTTTTGCATGATCGCCATGCTCCTGGTTCTCCCGGCCCTGATCACGCTGGAAGAAAAATGGCGCAAGCCGCATTATGTGCGGGATGTGCAGGAAGTGCAGGAAAAATCCAAGACTGCCAAATCCGGGTTATGGGTGGACAAACTGTTCGATCATTATTATCTGATTATTGGGTTGTGTACCGTTCTGGTCCTCATCGCTTCGGTGTCATTGAAAGACCTGAGTTTCGACTACAACCTGCTCAACCTGCAGGCCAAGGGTACCGAGGCGGTTCAGTATGAAATGAAAATCCTCGAAAGCGCCGGGCGTTCCGCCTGGTCTGCCGCCATGCTGGCTGATTCGCTTGAGGAAGTTCAGCAAAAAGAACGGCAACTTGCAGCTTTACCTACTGTGGCCCGGTTCGAAAGTATCTCGGTGGTGGTCTCGAAACATCAGGAAGAAAATCTGCATTTCATTCAGGAAAATCTCGCGCCTCTTTTACAAGAGCTGGCAGTGGAACCGGAAGATGTGGACTTTTCTTTTAAAACGCTCAACAAAAGCTTAAAACGCATCCAGTTTAAATTGCAGGGTCGGGATGAAGGCGGAGACCCGCTCGACCCCGTGCGGGTAGCCAGAAACCGTCTGCGAAATTTTCTCGCCGAAAATAAAAACGTGGAACCGGGTTTGGCGACAAGCCGGCTCGAAAAATTTTCTACCCTGCTGTTCGCCGATTACCGCGACCTGATAGAAGAACTCAAGGCCAATGCCGAGCCGCAGCCTGTAAAGCTGGAAGAACTTCCGCCAAAATTAAGAGCGCGTTATATTTCCAAAAAAGGCAAATACGTCATTCATGTTTTTCCTAGTGTTGATATATGGGATCAGGATGAACGCCAAAAATATTTAAACGACCTCAGGTCGGTGGACCCCAATGTCACCGGCACCGCCGTGCATATGTTTGAGTCCACACGCATGATGACAGAAGGTTATGTCAACGGCGGGATCTACGCCATGACCGCGATCATTATTTATTTGTTTTTCATGTTCCGTAACCTGCGTACGGTTTTTTTCGTTCTGCTGCCGGTGCTGGTCGGGTCCATCTGGACGGTGGGTGTGATGGACTTGATCGGGTTGAAACTGAATATGGCGAATATGGTCATCTTGCCGCTGATACTCGGCATCGGTGTGGTCAATGGCATTCACATCACCCACCGCTACCGCGAGGAAGAAGACAAACACGCCAGTGTTCTGGGCAAAAGCACCGGGCAGGCCGTCGTGCTCAGCTCTTTCACCACCATGATCGGTTTTGGCAGCATGATGGTGGCCGATCATAGCGGTGTGTACAGCCTCGGTTTGGTGCTGACCCTCGGCGTGTTCAACTGCCTCATCGCTTCGATCACTTTTCTCCCTGCCCTCCTAAAACTCAGCACCGCCAAAAACTGGAAAGTCTAACCACTCGGCGTGGGGCCAGCACTGCATTGCCCGTGGCGCAAGCAACACCATCAAGCGCAATACTTTAATGATTCTTCTTGGTAAGGGAGGGCTTTCCTCCCTCTTTCTCAAAGAGGGCTGGGGTGATTTACAATCAGGGGTTTGCTTGAATCGTCTTTGCGAGCACTTCGGCCACGCTCAGCACAGACTCCGCGAAGCAATCCAGCGAAACTCTGGATCGCCACGCCGCTTTGCGGCTCGCGAAGACGATGGGTTTGATTTGTCATGCTGAGGCTCTCGAAGCATCTAGCCTCTCCGTTTTTTCGGCTTATGCAAAGCTCTCTTATGATAGGGGGGGAGTTTTTCTATCTGCGTTCATCGGTGTCCATCTGTGGTTAAAATGGTGCTTGTAGCTTTGCAAGCTATTGCTATTTGCCTCCCACGCTATTAGGGTGGTGTGATAGAATTGGTGCATCTTGGAAAACCCTAGCAATTTTTTGGAAAATAGCATGGCAATTGAGTTCACAAAAATGAGTGGTAGTGGCAACGATTTCATCATCATTGATAATCGGGTGCCGGTTATGGATGACGACAAAAAACGTGATTTTGTTCGACGCGTATGCAATCGAAAAATGTCCATCGGCGCGGACGGAGTGATCTTTGTTGAAAACTCGGATCGTGCGGACATCAAATGGGATTTTTATAATGAAGACGGTTCCACCGCCGAGATGTGTGGCAACGGCGGTCGTTGTCTGGCCCGTTATGCGGTGGAAAAGAAGATGGTCCCCTCTGACAAAATGACTTTGGAAACGCTGGCGGGAATCATTGGCGCACAAGTGAATGGAGATAGTGTGAGGATCAAGCTCACTGCGCCTGAAAACTTACAGCAGGGTATCGCTGTTGCCCTGAATGGAGATGAATACAGCATAGACAGTCTCAACACAGGTGTGCCGCACGCGATTGTTTATTCCGACAATATCGAAGACGTGGACGTGAAGCAAGTGGGGAACGGCATTCGTTTTCATGCGGCATTTGCCCCGGCGGGAACCAATGTGAATTTTGTGCAGAAGGTCGGTGACAAGGCGCTTAAAATTCGTACCTACGAGAGAGGGGTGGAAGATGAAACCCTGGCTTGTGGAACCGGAGTGGTTGCTGCGGCCTTATTGTCTTCTTACAAAAACCTGGTCCAGCCTCCGGTTGCTGTGGAGACCCGGGGCGGGGATGTTTTGCAAGTGGATTTTGTTGCACCCAACGGTGAAGAGAAATCCGTGACCGAAGTTTATCTGGAAGGACCCACCCGCATTGCCTTTGAAGGCACGCTTGGGGAATATTAACCTGTTCTATAGTTGACTTCCATGTTTGAAGGATCGTTTGTTGCCATAGTGACTCCGTTTAAAAACGGAAAAGTAGATGCCACCGCTTTGCGCGGGTTGATTGAGTTTCATATCGAAAATGGAACCCACGGCATTGTGCCCTGTGGCACGACCGGTGAATCGGCTACCTTGAATCATGCCGAGCATGCCGAGGTGATCGGCATCGCCGTCGAAACCTGCAAAGGTCGGATTCCTGTTCTGGCGGGTACCGGGTCCAACGCCACCCATGAGGCGGTGGAGTTGACCCAGCGGGCGCAGAAATTAGGCGCGGATGGGGCGTTGTTGATCACGCCCTATTACAACAAGCCGACTCAGGAAGGCTTGTACCAGCATTTTTCTGCTGTAGCAAAAGAGACTGATCTGCCCATCATGCTTTACAATGTTCCCAGTCGCACCGCTGTCAATATGGAGCCGAGCACAGTTGCGCGTTTGAGCGCCATCAAAAATATTATCGGTGTCAAAGAGGCCTCGGGTTCTTTAGTGCAGGTCAGTGAGATCATTGACTCTTGTGGGCCGGATTTTTTATTGATCTCCGGCGAAGACGCGTTGACCTGGCCGATTCTTGCCATTGGTGGCAAAGGGGCGATCTCGGTGACGGCCAACCTGGTTCCCGACAAATGTGCCAAAATGTGGCAGGCTGCCAAAGAAGGCGATGTGGCAACGGCAAAAGCTTTGCACTATGAGTTGCTCAAGTTGAACGATATCCTGTTTATCGAGACCAACCCCATTCCCGTTAAAGCGGCGCTGGTACTCATGGGAAAGATCGAAAACGAGTTTCGTCCGCCACTTTGTCCGCCGACGAAGGAACATCTGGAGCAATTAACAGCGGTGCTCAAAGCCTATTCTTTAGTTTAAATTATGCGCAAGGGCTGAAAAAAAGTAACCCCCCTAATCCCCCCTTGTCAGGGGGGACATTAAATTAAGCTTCCCCTTACAAGGGGGACTGAGGGGGTTGGGGCATTACAATTATTTTAATAAGTGCGAGTAAGGGGAATCAAGTTGACCAAAATTCTTGTAATAGGTATCGCCGGGCGTATGGGAAAGACCATTGCCGGGTGTATTGAAGATATTGAAGGTGTGGAACTGGGTGGAGGTACTGAGCAGGCGGGAAGTCCAAACCTGGACAAAGACATTGGCGAAATTATAGGAGTTGATAAAAAAGGGTTAACGGTCTGCGATGACTTGGGAAAAACTCTCGAAAACTGCGATGTGGTGATCGATTTCACCACCCCCGAATCGAGCCTGCAAACCTTGCAGGTCTGTGCCGAAAAGGGGAAAGCTGTGGTAGTGGGCACGACCGGATTTTCCCCGAAGCAACGCAAAGAGATTGAGCAAATCGGTAAAAAAATTCCCTGTGTCGTGGCTCCCAATATGAGCATCGGTGTTAACGTATTGTTCAAGCTGGTTGCGGATGCGGCACGGGTGCTGGGTGACGCGTATGATGTGGAAATTGTTGAGGCGCATCACAAATTTAAAAAGGATGCGCCCAGCGGCACTGCGGTACGCATTGCAGAAATTGTTGCCGAATCGTTGGGAAGAAATCTCGAAGAGGTCGGTGTTTATGGCAGAAAAGGCAATGCGGTGCGAACCCCGAAAGAAATCGGCATTCATACTTTGCGGGCGGGAGACATTGTCGGCGAGCATCGGGTTTTGTTTGGCGGCATGGGCGAAAATTTCGAAATATTCCACCGCGCCCAGAGCCGGGAAACGTTTGCCCGAGGTTCTATTCGTGCTGCGCAATGGATTTTAGGCCAGCCCAATGGCGTCTATGATATGCAGGACGTTTTAGGTCTGCGCTGAATAAAAGGAAGCTATGGGTCAAACATCATTTGATCGCAGAAATTTTCTAAAAATATTTTCCCTGACGGCGCTGTCTGCGCTGGTGCCAAAAAAATCCACAGCGGCTGAAGATTTTCGTAACGACAAAAACATTCCCAAACAATACGTCCAGAACCGCGATACTCCCGATTTCCACATTCGCAGTGCCAATCCGTTCCTCGGCGTGGACATGCAAAACTGGGGGCTGGCGGTCGGTGGCAGGGTTAAAAACCCCGTTGGCTTGGCTTATGAAGACCTGTTCGGATTCAAAAGGCATTCCCAGGTTTCACGGCTTAAATGTGTGGAATGCTGGTCCGCCAAAGCACATTGGGAGGGCTTCCGTTTTGTAGAACTGGTGAAAAAGGTCCAGCCTGACCCGTTAGCGCAGTTTGTTTATATCCAGTCCGCCGATTCTTATTACGAAAGTTTTACGCTCGAAGAGTTACTTGCACCGCGTGTCCTCTTTGTCCTGCGTATGAACGGTCAGTCATTGAGCCGGGATCACGGGTTCCCTTTGCGGCTGATCATTCCGTCCAAATACGGCTACAAAAGTATTAAATACATCACCAGCATAAAGTTTCTCGATTCGCGCAAACGCAATTACTGGGCGAACAACGGGCCTTACTCCGTAGATGGAACCATCCAGCCCGGTGTGGACCACCCTTTGGACATGGATAAAAAACCTCTTTCCATAAACGGCGGAGAAGTGTTCCATTACTTCGACCAGCGCGCCGCTGGACCCAATGAGTGATAGCCTTTTGGGCGAAAAGGGTTGCCCTCCCTGTGGAGGAGAGACCTTTGCGTAACCCGAGATTTTTCATTGATCCTCCCCTCTCATGAGGGGGA
>CAZEBI010000147.1:0-6713 GCA_964510355.1 uncultured Nitrospina sp.
AATCGCCATTCTCAAGTCGATGGGAGCTTCGAGATCGAGTATCATGAAAATATTCAGCTATCAGGGCTTGATCATTGGCGCCATCGGGACGGGGGTGGGTTGTATTGGCGGTTTTACTATTGTGCCGAACCTGAATGAAATTGTCGGTTTTATTGAAGACATTTTTGGTATCAAGGCTTTTCCCAGCGATGTGTATTATCTGGACAGGATTCCTTCGGAAATCCAGTATTTCGATTCATTTCTCATCGTTGTTTTTTCAATTATCATTTGTTTTTTGGCCTCGTTGTATCCGGCCTGGAGAGCTTCCAAGCTGGACCCTGTAGAAGGTTTGCGCTATGAGTGATTCAAACACGGCAGAGAAAAAATGCCTGATCGAAGCGGTGAATGTCGATAAAAGCTATCCGACTGAGCGCGAGGTGATTCACGTTCTTGCTCAGACAAACCTTCGGGTTTTGTCGGGAGAGGTGTTGGGAATTGTTGGCGCATCAGGAGTGGGAAAGAGCACCCTTTTGCATGTTCTGGGAGGGCTCGACAAACCGTTGACGGGCAGTGTCCTGTTTAAAGGAAAAGATATTTATGAGCAGCCCAATGGCTACCTGGAAAACTTCCGTAATAACCATATTGGTTTTGTGTTCCAGTTTTTCAATTTGTTGCCCGATTTTACCGCATTGGAAAACGCCATGCTCCCGGCTTTGATTCGGAATCAGGACTCTCGTTCAGCTAAAGAGCGAGCGGAACATTTGTTGTGCGAAGTGGGGATGAAAGACCGGATGCACCACAAGCCCAGCGAGCTATCGGGAGGGGAAAGCCAGCGTGTCGCCCTTGCCAGAGGACTTGTGAACCAGCCGGACCTGCTTTTAGCCGATGAACCCACGGGGAACCTGGACCACCATGCCAGCGACCAACTGATAGAATTGATTCGAAAACTGAACGAGGAATTCAACCAGACTTTTGTGATTGTTACGCATAGCCAGCAAGTCGCAGGAAAGTTGGACCGGGTGATGGAACTGGTCGATGGAAAAATTAGCCCGACCCGGCAGAACCTGATCCTCTGAAAGTTGGGCAGGTTGTGCGAAATAAATTTTGAGAAGGGGAAACCATGAAGCTCGAAAAGATCGCCAAATTGGTTGCGGGAACATTAAAAGGCGATGGATCGGTTGAGGTGTCAGGAGTCCAGGGTATTGAGCAGGCGCAGGAAGGGCATATCACCTTTCTCAGTAAAAAAAAGTTCCTGGGTATATTGAGTTGTTCTAAAGCCTCGGCGGTGCTGGTGAAAGAAGTGGTAGATGTTTCGATTCCCCAGATTATCGTTGCCAGTCCTGAGCTTGCTTTTGCCCGTTTGTTGCGGGAGTTTCACCCTGAGCCGAAAGCGAAACCGGGTATCCATGATCGGGCGATAGTCGGCGAAAATGTTAAACTGGGTGAGCAGGTCACCTTGGCGGCAGGCGTGTGCATCGGGAATGATGTGGAGATTGCCGACCATGTCCATTTATATCCGGGTGTGGTTGTGGGCGCGGGTTGCCAGATTGGCAGTCATAGCGTCCTCCATCCTAATGTCACGCTTTACCGTGAAACCAGATTGGGCAGTCATGTGATCCTTCATGCCGGAGTGGTGATCGGAGCAGACGGTTTCGGTTATGCCCTGGATGAAAAAGGGGAGCATTATAAAATCAACCAAACCGGTCGGGTGGTGATTGAGGACCATGTCGAAATCGGGGCAAACAGTTGTGTGGACAGGGCGACAATGGGCATCACGCTCATCAAGCGGGGAACTAAAATTGATAACCTGGTTCAGATCGCCCACAATTGTACAGTGGGGGAACATTCCATTCTGGTGGCGCAAGCCGGGATAGCCGGAACCTGCACCCTGGGCCATCATGTAGTGCTGGCGGGGCAGGTGGGAGTTGCGGATCATATTACGCTGGGCGATAAGGTCACCATCGCGGCCCAGGCAGGTGTGATTCGTAATCTTGAGGCCAACAATGTATATGGGGGGACTCCTGCGATTGCTCTGGACAAATGGAAAAAATATGTGACCGCCTTGCCAAAACTTCCGGCATTGGCCCGTAAGATCCGCGATCTGGAAAAGCGATTGAACGAGATTGAAAACGATTCTTCCTCCCGTTAGAATATTTCTATGTTCCCAATAAACCGTTGACGTTCAATAAACTATGTTCCTATTCCGAATTCTGACCCTTACCTTTTTATTTGTTTTTACCTTGGGAGCTGTTTTTCCGCCGATGTCGAAAACGGCTGTCGAGCAGTACATCCAGAAAAAACTCAAGCGCAATGACAAAACTCTCAGGATCAACGAAAAAAATCTAGGTGATTCAGGCTTGGCCGTTTTGGCTCAATCCCCACGAGTTCGTTCTGTCAGGACGCTGGTTTTGTATAAGGTCAATATAAGCGATGAGGGAATTCGTGCTCTGGCTGAATCTCCTAATCTGGGAAACCTGAGAGCCTTGTATCTGGAACATAACTTCATAACCGATAAGGGGGTGGAGATCATTTCCAAGTCCCGGACCTTTGCGAATTTGCAGATACTCAATCTCTATCACAACCGGATCACCGATGCGGGCGCGACGGCTATTGCCGAGTCAGACACGCTGACTCAATTGGAAGAATTAAATCTGAATTATAATCAGATCAAAGGGCCTGGAGCCATTGCGCTCACGCATTCAAAAAAATTGCGCAAGCTTCATGACATTCAACTGGCATATAACCCGATTGAAAAAAATGGCAAACAGGCCTGGAAGCGGTTCCAGTTGATGCAATGGTTTAAAGACCTGCACCGTAACAACCAGCTAAACCGGGCGGGAGAGGCGCTGATCGGGAACTTTGGCGTTATGGTATTGCTGGATTTCCCCTTTGTGTCGGAGCTGGAAACCCTGGATTTACGGAATAATGATTTGACCGATGAGGCGGTGATAGCCCTTTCGCAATCCACAAAACTGGGGAACCTGGTTTCTTTGAATCTGTCCAAAAATAATATTACCGATGCGGGGGCTTTAGCGCTGGCAAAATCCAAAAACCTGCAAAGGTTGACGCAACTCAACTTGAATTTCAACCGTATCGGGGATGAGGGCGCTAAAGCGATAGCCGAATCTCCGCGACTGGCACAGTTGAAATCCTTAAAACTGGGGCAGAATAAAATCGGCACGGAAGGAGCCCGCGCACTCAATGAATCCGAAAACCTCAAGAACCTGATGCATCCCATTTTTGGTTTCTACTGACCGCCAGCGTGATACCCCATTCGGGGCATGAAAGCTAATGAAGAGGATATAACTCGCTGGACCCGACTGAGACTAGCATTAGTGACCGGCAAAAAGTGTTTCGGCTTAACGGGAGGAGCACCTTTTTTTATGTTAAAATGTTGCAATATAAATCACGAATTACGTCAATTTAAAATATGGTACAGATTCTAGAATTTGAACGCGAGATTTTTGCAGTGGAAACCCAGATCCATGACCTGGTTTCCATGTCGCATATGTATGACAGTGTTGGCGACATCACGCATGAAATCGCCAAGCTTAAAAAAAAGCTGCGGCGAATGAAACATGAGGTGTATTCCAACCTGAAGGGCTGGGATAAAACGCTGGTAGCGAGGCACCCCGACAGGCCTTACACTCTGGATTATTTGAGCCTGATCTTTGAGGATTTTTTTGAGCTTCACGGCGACCGTCACGGAGGCTATGGTCCTTCCATAGTCGGAGGAGTGGCCCGGTTTGCCGGCCGATCTGTGATGATAGTGGGGCACCAGAAAGGCAGGGAGACCAAAGAAAAAATCAGACGCAATTTTGGCATGTCGCAACCGGCAGGATATAGAAAAGCCCTGCGATTGATGCGGATGGCAGAAAAATTTAATATGCCAATCATCACCTTTATTGATACACCAGGAGCTTACCCCGGTGTCGATGCGGAGGAGAAAGGCCAAGCCGAAGCGATTGCCACCAATATGTTCAGCATTATGGCATTGAAGGTGCCCATCATCTGCGTGGTGATTGGAGAGGGCGGTTCTGGTGGTGCTTTAGCGATTGGAGTGGGCGATCATATTATGATGCTGGAGCATTCGGTCTATTCAGTGATCTCACCCGAAGGGTGCGCTTCCATTCTTTGGAGAGATAAAGCCAAAATTTCCCAGGCGGCTGATGCCCTGTGCCTCACCGCAAATGACCTGTTAAAATTTGAAGTGATTGATGAGATTGTCCGCGAACCCCTCGGCGGTGCCCACCGCAACCATAAACAAGCCGCCATACGCTTGAAAAAAAACCTGCGTAAAAACCTGGAACGATTGACCCAACTGCCTTTGAGTGAACTGGCTCAGTTGCGGGACGAAAAATTCCGCAAGATGGGTAGATTTATCGAAGAAACCCCCCACCACTAGGCGTGGGGCCAGCTTTGCATTGCCCGTCAAGCAAGCAACACCGCGCAATACCTTGATAGCTTCTCTCTCCACAGGAATAGGCAAGAGCTTGATTGTGCCGAGATAGCTCTTTGCTTGCCAAATAAAGCGACGGCACACTGGCTCCACGCCTAGTGGGGGCTAGAGGTGGATTTGTTGGCGGAATAGTTGAGCATATTCCGAGTCGGTGTTGATCAGGGCATCGTGATCTCCTGCCTCGACCAGTTTTCCTTGTTTCATGACCAGAACCCGGTTTGCCCCTTCCAGAGTTGATAAACGATGCGCGATGATCAGGGTGGTGCGTCCTGCCATCAATGTGTTCAGGGCTTCTTTGATGTGGTTCTCGGTCTCCGTATCGACCGATGCGGTGGCTTCGTCCAATATCAGGATAGGTGGATTTTTCAGGAAAGTCCGGGCGATGGCGATGCGATGTTTTTCCCCACCTGACAGTTTGACTCCTCGTTCTCCGACCCGGGTATCGTATCCGTCGGGCAGATTTTTTATGAAAGGGTCGGCATGTGCCGAGACAGCCGCTGAAATAATTTGGTCTCGGTTAGCCTCGATATTTCCGTAGAGGATATTTTCTGCCACAGTGCCATTGAACAAAAAAGGGTCTTGCGCGACCAGCCCGATTTGTTCGCGCAGATAAGAAAGCGGCAAGTTTTTGATCGGGTGCCCGTCGATGAGGATGGACCCCGATTGCACATCATAAAATCGCATGAGCAGTTTAACCAGGGTGGATTTCCCGCTCCCGGTATGCCCAACCAGGGCAATCTTTTCACCGGCGGCGATGGTGAAATCAACGTCCTCGATGGCGGACTTACTCGGGGTATAGGAAAACCCCACCCGCTCAAACTGAATCGTGCCCCGGACATTGGTGGAAGGAAGAATCGCGTCTGGAGCGTCTTGCACCTCGGGCACGGTGTCGATAATTTCAAACAGTCGTTCGCCGGAAGCGAGCGCGTGCTGGAGCATATGATTGACCGAATGCAGTTGGTTGATCGGCGTATAAAATAAAGCCAGGTAGCCGACGAAGGCGACCAGTGAACCCACGGTGATATCCCCGGCCTGCACCAGCCCTGCTCCATACAGGAGGATCAAAACCGTGCCGAGAGAGCCGAGAAACATCATTAACGGGGAGTAGAAAGCCCACAACCGCATGACCGCCAAAGTGCCATCGCAGTAATCCCGACTGCGTTTTTCAAAGCGCTCGACTTCATAAAGCTGACGGTTGAAGGAAAGTGTTTCGCGGATTCCCGAAATGGAATCCTGCAACCGGGCATTCATCTTTGCGGCCCGCTTGCGCACAACGTGATACTGGTCGTGAGCCTTGGCGGTATAGATCCATGCGCCATAAACCAGAAAAGGAATGGGAAGCAGGGCGACTGCAGCCAGTTTCCAATGCATATAAAAAAGTATGACGGAGATGCCGATCAGGGTCAGGGTCGCGGTCACGACTTGTTCCACACCGTCAATAAAAATACGTTCGACATAGTTCACATCATCGTTGGCGCGGGACATCAATTCTCCGGTCGAACGGTTTTCAAAATAGCTCAGGGATAAATTTTGCAGTGCCCGGTAAACATCGGACCTTAAATCGAACACCACATTTTGCTCAACCTTATTGTTGGCTAAAATGCGCCGGTGGTTGCTGAAGTTTCGCGCCAGATAGATGCCAGCCAGGCCTATTATAGGCCCGTATATCCATGTGGGTTCATTGCCTTCTACCAGGCTATCGACAACCAGTTTGATCAACCACGGCGGGACGAGGTCTAAAAGAGTGGTGGTGACAGCTAAAAGCAGGGTCAACGTCACCCCTTTGCGATAGGGTTTTAAATAACTCAGTACTCGTAAAAGCGATTTCATAATTTTCGGGTTAAAAGTAATTGTGATTAAGATTATAATGGTTGCTTTTATAATACCAAACGATTTTTAGATAAATCTTGAAGTTTAAATTTGGCGGAGGATATGGAATACAGAAAACTTGGAAGCAGTGATCTTGAAGTGTCGGTGATCGGTTATGGTGCGTGGGGGATAGGTGGAGCCCCCTTCTGGAAGAGTGAAGGCCATACAAAATCTTTGGACTCCATCAAGAAGGCTTATGACCTGGGTGTCAACTTTTTTGACACGGCCCCGGTTTACGGCTTCGGTCACTCTGAGGAACTGATTGGTAAAGCTCTCAAACCGGTCCGGGATAAAGTGATTCTTGCTACCAAATGCGGACTGCGGTGGGACAAAGAAGCCTTGGGCTCGATCCGCAAAGATGCCAGCAGGAATTCTATTTTGCAAGAAATTGAGCAAAGCCTGAAAC
>CAZEBI010000148.1:0-6653 GCA_964510355.1 uncultured Nitrospina sp.
TATTCCCCACTGCTGCCTCCCGTAGGAGTCTGGACCGTGTCTCAGTTCCAGTGTGACTGATCATCCTCTCAAACCAGTTACTGATCATCGCCTTGGTAAGCCATTACCTTACCAACTAGCTAATCAGACGCGGACTCATCTATCAGCGCAAGGCCCCGAAAGGTCCCCTGCTTTCCTCCGTAGAGATTATGCGGTATTAGCTACAGTTTCCTGTAGTTGTCCCCCACTAATAGGCAGATATCCACGCGTTACTCACCCGTGCGCCACTCGTCAGCAACTAGCAAGCTAGTTCTGTTACCGTTCGACTTGCATGTGTTAGGCACGCCGCCAGCGTTCGTTCTGAGCCAGGATCAAACTCTCCAAAGAAAGTTGATACTATGTATTACTATAATCCCAGCATTGATCACTAAGATCAAACTCAAATAATAAACGTTAACGTTCATTGTAGAACTGTTTAGTATCAGAGTCTGATCAAAACCAATGCTTGGAAAGATCTGACACGTCCACAGTTCAAATAAAAATCACTAATTGTAAAGAACAAAACTAAGCTTTCCCGCTACTCGCCAATGTCACATTAATGTCACATCCACTTGCTGCGGGCGGCGAACTATAGCGTCGCCATTTTCGCTGTCAATATTTATCTTTCACTCTCCAAACACACCGGATGTTCAAGCTAAGCATTAACGATCTTACTCCCTCTCAATTCAGCTGTTATTTTGCAAAAGCTGTCTTGCGAGGGCGGCGAACAATATCGTCATGATTTCATCCGTCAACACCTTTATGACATTTTTATGACACAGCCCTATATAGCTTAAGAAACCAACGTGACTTTAGCCCGCAGCACCATGCTTCATACCCAATCGCTGCAGCATTTCCAGCGTAATCATTTGATCACTGGCAAAATGATCCGCCACCACCTCGGTTGCACCAGCCTGATAGAATTGAAACAGATGTATTTCTTTTCGAGCCCTTACTATAATAGGTAGCGCTGCATCAGATGCACGCACCAGGGTAAGGATTTTCATGGATGTATTAAAATCAATCATACTAATCACCAGCGATGAAGCATGTGACAAACCACAAGCTCGCAACAACTCCAAATTGGTCGCATCACCATACGAAACAGACTGCTGCAACAACTTCCCCTGCTCGACACGCTCAGGCTCCAAATCAATCGCCATGCATGGAATATGCTGACCATACAACAGAGCCATCGAATGACGACCAACCCGCCCATAACCGCATACGATCACATGCTGATTCAAAGCACCCGACTGCTTGATAATATTATCTTTTATTTCCTGCTGACGTTTACCTGCTGCACTCGACAATAAAAACGCAGCAATTTTACCATTAAAGCGGATCAGAAACGGTGCCAAGGCCATGCTGAACAACATCGCCGCCAGCATCACCTGACCTTCTTCCGGCTGCAAGATTGCATCGTTCATCGCCAGAGCAAGGATCGCAAAGCCAAACTCGCCACCGTGCGCTAAAATCAAACCGGTACGAATGGCCACTTCAGCACTCCAGCCACCGAGACGGCAAAAAACCGTCACCAATACCAATTTAGCCACAACCAACGCCATCAACACGAGTACTATCGACAACCACAGGACTGGCAATACAGCAACATTCAACATCATCCCTATGGTGATAAAAAACAGCCCCAGCAGCACATCCCGAAAGGGCCGAATCTCGGAAGCCACCTGATGCCGGAACTCTGTCTCACTCAACATCACACCGGCAAGAAATGCGCCGAGCGCAAACGTCATGCCAATCTGATGTGTCACCCAGGCCGAACAGAGCACCACCAACAACACCGTCAGGGTAAACAATTCGGCGGAACGAAACCTTGCCACCTCCCGAAACAGCGGTCTGAGCACCCAGCGCCCGAATGCAAAAATAAGCAGCAACGCAGCAACACCTTCAGCCATTGCCAACATCACCGTCAGACCGGAAGTCAGCTCCACATCGCCGCTAAACATGGCGACAAGAATCAAAAACGGGACAACCATGACATCCTGAAATAACAAGACACCGATACTATTACGGCCATGGCGCGTATGTAGCTCCATCTGATCGGCCAGCTGCTTGGTCACCAACGCTGTGGACGACATCGCCACCACACCACCCAAGATCAGCGCAGTCTCAAACGACAACCCCATGCCCAGCACCACAGCACTGGTTAATGCTACTGTCAGCAATACTTGTGCTCCGCCAAGCCCCAGCACCGCAGTCTTCATACGCACCAACAGCGGCACAGAAAACTCCAGGCCAATGCTGAACAATAAAAACACCAGACCGAACTCAGCAAACGTACTGATATGCTCAACATCAGAGATCAACGCAAAACCATACGGCCCTACCATTACCCCAACGGCCAGATAACCAAGCAACAGCGGCAGTCCGACACGCAAAACAAGCACAACCACAGCAACAGTTGCCAACAACATCACCAGTGCATCATTGAGATAGCTGTATTCCATCGCGCCTCCGCCGTTCAACTATAGCACAATGGCTTCGACACACACGAGTCACATGATTGACCCAAGATGGAGTGATGATTGACCTGCACCACCAACAGCTTTGAATTCAAATTCAATATCGGCTCTTGGGGTTAAAAAGTAAATGTCAGATCGCAGGTTAAACCTTGATCGGCAAGCGATGCGCGCCAAAGGCCGTCTTAAATGAAGCAAAACAGCCGGCCATGGCATGTCCGCAGCCCATGCAGCGGCCATCCTCTGACAAACGATAGTGCAATATTTCAAACCAGTCGCGCACTATCACTTCATTCTGGCAAGCTGCACACAGAGTTGTGCCGCCCGTCCGATCATGCACATTTCCGGTATAGACATAGTGCAACCCGGCCTGCAAAGCGATATTGCGTGCGCGGGTTAATAGCGATGCGGGAGTGGCTGGAATACCCAGCATTTTCCAATCCGGGTGAAAGGCAGTGAAGTGCAATGGCACATGCAAACCTAAGTGTTCGACAATCCAGTCGCACATGGCAATCAATTCCGCATCGCTGTCATTCTTGCCCGGAATCAACAGGGTGGTGATTTCAAACCACACATCCGTTGCGTGTTTCAAATAAATCAATGTATCGAGCACCGGCTGCAACTGTCCTGCACACAACTTACGATAAAAGTCTTCCGTAAAACCTTTCAAATCGACATTGGCCGCATCCATGTGGGCAAAGAACTCCTGCCGTGCCGGAGCATGCATATAACCGGCTGTCACAGCCACCGTTTTAATACCCCGCTCATGACATGCTTTGGCTGCATCAACAGCATACTCCAGAAAAACAACCGGATCATTATAGGTGAACGACACGCTCCGGCAGCCATGTTTGACTGCCGCTTGTGCAATTTGTTCCGGTTCGGCCTGATCACACAAACGATCAAATGAACGCGACTTGGAAATATCCCAATTCTGACAAAAACGACAAGCCAGATTACAACCAGCCGTACCAAACGACAACACGTTGGAACCGGGATAAAAATGATTTAACGGTTTCTTTTCAATCGGATCAATGCAAAAGCCGGAAGAGCGCCCGTAGGTGGTCAAGACAATCTGCTCAGCTTCACGTTTGCGCACAAAACACAGCCCGCGCTGCCCGTCATGCAGCTTACAATCACGCGGACACACATCACACTGAATGCGCCCATCATCGAGCCTGTGCCAATAACGAGCCGGATAATGTGCGTTGGCCATGATTACAGAGCCCCTTCCGCAGGCTCACAATAGTGATGCACCTGATAAATAGACAAGCACATATCCGAATGCCAGTCATCAGCCTTTAAACCTGCTTTCACTTTCAAATGATTCATAAACTGAACCGGGTCAGGCAATTGATCCCACACCTGCGGCAAAAATGTGGCTTTGTGCATGCACCCATTCACCATACATTGCAGCACCACACCATCCAGAGCCGGTCGTATTGTTTTCAATGCATCGTTTTCATCGACCACATCCAGCGCTTGCAGTGCCGTCAACAATGACACTTCCAGCCGCAACCCTGCATATTTATCAATCGATAAAGGCTCAAAGCGCGGATCATGAAAAGCAGCCGCCACAGCATTGGCTTGCACATCTACCCGCAATGGCCGATAAGCCTCCAGCGAACCGATACAACCGCGCAAAGCATCGCCTTGAGTCAGTGTGACAAATGTCGCAGCATCTTCATTCAGCCAATCGACATCCGCACATTGCCGCTCATCAACACTCATGCCCAGTTGCAAGGCAATCGCCTGACGCGCCAGCGAAATCAACACTGCGCCTTTACTATCTCCGCCACCATCATCATGGACACACATCACCCTTCCCCCGGCTCAAAAAAAGCAATCGATGCATAACCCACCACCCGCTGTTTATCTCCGGCCGTATCGCCGGAATTACGATAATTGAGCAATTGTGATGACAAGCCGTGCCGTGCAGCTACCAGCATCCACGCATTGATCCCCGTTGCACCACACGCCTGCTCATGGTTCAGAGAGCCCTCCCCTGCCAGCACCATCGCCACACTATGTTGATCCAACTCCACTGCCTCATCATAAGGATGAAAATGAGACAGGTCCGAGCTGATCACAAACAGAGTCCTCTCATCACCCCACAGGCTTTCGATCAACTGCGCCACGGCATCCTGCTTTACTGAGCCAACACACACAGGTAACACGGCAAATTCATCCAACACAGTCTGTAAAAAGGGCAATTGCACTTCCAGTGCATGCTCCTGCGCATGGGCTGCATCATTGATCTGCACTTCGGGCAAAGCCAAGACCTGTTCAAAGGCATCTGCATCCACCACCACATCGCCAAGCGGAGTAGCAAAAGCATCCACTGCCGCCAGAGCCATGCCATAAAAAGCCAGCCGATGAGCAGGCCCCAACAAAATCACACGATTAAAGTCAGCTCCAAGCAAAGCGGCATAAGCACAAGCAGCTACCGAACCGGAATAAACATAACCGGCATGTGGCACAATAATCGCTTTCGGTTTTGTTAATGTGTCCGGCAATTGCAATGCCGCCTCGTCAACAGCTTTAGAAACATACGATAACAACGCCCGGGCATCTCCAGGATAAAATAAATCAGCCACTGCAGCACAACGGACAGACATAACACCTCCAATCCCTGTCAGTATAAACCTTTAAACCCAAAATGAACATGCGCCCAAACAAACCACCTCGCAGAGATTAAAAGCTCAGCGTGTAACTTCATTCAGTGAATCCTGCTATTGCTTCATTTCCCTTCTGTTGTGCGGTAACTGCAAATTCAGCAGCGGGCCTTTGGGCACAATCCGGGTGGGATTAATGGCTCCATGGCTATAATAATAATGCTGTTTGATATGCTCGAAGTTCACCGTTTCGGCAATGCCCGGCTGCTGATAAAGGTCACGCAGATAGCCCCACAAGTTGGGCATATCGGCAATACGATTGCGATTGCATTTGAAATGACCAACATAAACAGCATCAAAACGAATTAACGTGGTGAACAAACGCCAGTCAGCCTCGGTGATGTGATTACCGAGCAGGTAACGCCGGCTCGCCAATCGCGACTCCAGCCTGTCGAGCCCATCAAAGAGAGCTGCAAATGCAGTCTCATAAGCATCCTGCGTGGTAGCAAAACCACACTGATACACGCCGTTATTAATATGCCCGTAAACAAAGTCATTCATCTCATCAATCTCAGAACGCAGCTCGGCCGGGTAATAATCATCATCATTGCCTGTCAAATGATCAAATGCTGAATTGAATATGCGAATAATCTCCGCCGACTCATTGCATACGATCGTTTGCTGTTTTTTATCCCACAAGATCGGCACAGTCACGCGACCGCAATAGTGCGCATCAGCTTTACTATAGAGTTGATGCGCATGGGTAAACCCGTACAACGGCTCAGGCTCCGCAAACTGCCAGCCTTCACCCAGCATGTGCGGATGCACAATCGTGAGCGGAATAATCTGCTCCAACGCTTTGAGTTTGCGAAAAATAAGCGCGCGATGCGCCCACGGGCAGGCAAGGCTAACATAGAGATGATAACGATCCCGCTCGGCAGGAAAACAGGCATCACCATTGTTGCAGCGAAAACCGGACTGCGCACGACGAAATTCGCCATCTTTTGATGCCCACTTACCATCATCCGTTTCCCACTGACCATCCATCAACATACCCATCGCTAATCCACACCTCCGATTTTTCTTAACACACTGTTTTTCTCAACATACAAAGTTTACGTCTGCCTGTTCGTTGACCGCACGCGCCTTTTGCACCGCCGATGGTGAGATATCTGTGCCCGTCGCTTTAAAACCCAACTTGCCCAAGGCAATGGTTTATTCATCGTTCAGTTTGGCATGGCTGCCATCACAAAAGGGTGGGTTTTTGCTGTGTTTGCACAAACAGAGTGCCACGTTTTTTTTCTCACTCACATCAAAAGCTACAGGTGTGAAATCTGTGCCTTTATGCGATCCATCACAAAAAGGTTGCTTGGCTGACTTGCCACATGAACACCAATAATAGGTGCCGGGCTCTAACGTCAATACGATAGGAACTTTAGCTACAATATGTGCTTCACTCATAATCTACCCCTCTAATTTCGTTGCTGGACGAAGCCGCTATCGCGGAGAAAGACCAAGCCTTCATCATCTCATGCCTCAT
>CAZEBI010000149.1:0-6648 GCA_964510355.1 uncultured Nitrospina sp.
AACATCGTAAAATACACGCCAGGCAAATCCCCCCAACCCCCTTCGTGGAAGGGGGGGCTTTAATGGACCCCTCTTTTACAAAGAGGGGCTGGGGTGATTTGATTTTTGTTTTTAATGGGATAAGTAATGCCGATAAAACGTCCGAAACATTTGCTGATAATTGGGGGTGGGGTGTTCCAGGTGCCTGCTATCAAGATTGCCAAGTCCATGGGCTTGAAAGTTGCGGTGACGGACTATAACCCGGAAGCCGAAGGCATGCTTTTGGCGGACTACCCGATAGAGGTCAGCACCCGCAATATCAACCTCACCGTCAATATGGCCAAACAGTTCCACAGTTCCTGCCCTCTGGATGGGGTGATGACTGTCGGGACAGACGCATCCCAGACCGTGGCGGCTGTGGCCGATGCTTTGAGCCTGCCGGGAATCCCCTTTGAGGTTGCCGAACGCGCCACCGATAAAATCAAGATGCGCCAGGTGTTGCAAGAAAAGGGTGTTCCAGTGCCGGACTTTCGCCCCATATGGACTTTGGATGAATGCGCCGGTATGCCTCTGCCTCTGGTCATCAAGCCCTGCGATAATATGGGTGCGCGCGGGGTGCGCAAAATAGAACATGTTGATGATCTGCCGTCCGCTTTTCGTGAGGCCAAAGAAGCCTCAATCAGTGGGAAGTTGATCCTGGAAGAGTTTATGGAAGGGCCTGAACTGAGCCTGGACGCATTGGTGTTTGATGGCGAAATCCATATCACCGGAGTGGCGGACCGAATTATCGAGAAGGCGCCCTATTTTGTCGAAGTCGGGCACACGCTTCCTTCTGCCTTGCCGGCAGAGCAACAGGCAAAGGTCGTTGAAGTTTTCAAACAAGCCATATCTGCATTAGGCATTGATATTGGAGCCGCCAAGGGGGATATCAAAATAACTCCTGAAGGCCCAAAGATTGTCGAGATTGCCGCCCGATTGAGCGGGGGCTGGATGTCGGCTTACACTTATCCGTTGTCCACGGGAGTCAATCTATATAAAGCGGCGATCCAGATTGCCCTGGGTGAAACGCCCACCGACCTGAAACCGAAAACTTCACTGGTGTCGGCGGAACGATCTTTGTTTCCCCCGCCGGGAAAAATCCTCTCCATTCAAGGGGTGGAAGAAGCTCGCAAAATCAAAGGGGTTAAAGAAATCATCCTCATGAAAGAAGCCGGGGATATGGCTGAAGAGCCCAAAAGCAATATGGGCAAGGTGGGTTATGTCATCACCGTTGCAAAAACTCGTGACGAGGCGATCCGCATCAACGATCTTGCCCGGAAAACTCTAAAAATAGAAATCGGCGCGGCCAATGACCTGACCTGGGACATCATTCGTAACAATGCCCGCAAAAAGTTTTATATTGCCTGCAAAGCCTGCATAGTTTGTGATGGATTGGAATGTGCCGGAAAAGTTCCGGGAATTGGCGGAATCGGTACGGGCAGTGCGTTCACCGAAAACCTGACAGCACTGGCCCGCTACCAGATCAATCTGAGAACCATTCATGATGTGAAAAACCCTGATACTTCTGTGGAGTTGTTCGGGCATAAGCTGGCTCTACCTGTTCTGGCGGCACCCATCACCGGCATGGAAACCAATTTGGCCGGTGGCATGGATGAAAAAGAATATGCCGAGGCTGTCCTCGATGGTTGCCTCGAATGCGGTACGCTGGCAATGGTAGGGGATGGGGCGAGCCCGACAAAATATTTGATCGGGTTGGAAGCCATTAAAAAACGCGGTGGGTTGGGAATTCCCATCTTCAAACCGCGGGAATACAACCTCGATATCATCAAGCGATTCAAAGCCGCCGAAGACGCGGGAGCGATCGCTGTGGGAATTGATATTGATGCCGCCTCGTTTAAAACCATGACCCGCAAAGGCCAGGCGGTAGGGCCCAAAACCATTAAGGAATTGCAGGAACTCAAATCGCATTTGCAAGTGCCTTTCATATTAAAAGGCATCATGAATGTGGAGTCGGCGTTGGCGGCGATAGAGGCTGGGGCCGATGCCATTGTAGTTTCCAATCATGGCGGCAGGGTGATGGACCATATGCCGGGGACGGCTCAAGTCCTTCCCGAAATTGCCAATGCTGTGGGCGGTCGAGTCAAGGTTCTGGTTGATGGCGGAATTCGTGAAGGCATCGATATTCTCAAAATGCTGGCACTGGGAGCCGATGCGGTTATGATTGGTCGGCCGGTCTGCATCGCCGCATTTGGCGCGGGTCAAGAAGGCGTTTCCTTTTATTTGCGGGAAAAACTGCATGAATTGACGAAAGCCATGATCCTGACAGGCTGTAGTTCCACCGGTCATATCGATCCTTCGGTCATATTCCGTCGCAAGGAGGACCGGTAAATGAAGTCCAAAAAAACAGTCTTGCAGGTGGTGCCGGTCAAACCGGATGAAGGCACTTCCCTTTTAAATTTGAAAAACCAGTTTGGTGCGTGCGGGCTCAAACTGTCTACCGAAGATGCAGGCATGAGCATCGAACAGATCGGTTACTGGGCAGAGGGATGCACTCTGCCTGTTATGGTCAAGATCGGCGGGCCGAACGCCCGCAATGATATCAAACAACTCCTGGCTATGAATATTGATGGGTTGATCGCCCCTATGGTGGAATCGCCCTATGGTCTGGAAAATTTCATTGGTGCTGTGCGCGACTTCACCACTCCCATGCAGTTTGAACGGGTGAAAAAACAGATCAATATCGAAACCGAGACGGCGGTTCGCCAGTTGGATTCTATTCTCTCGGCTCCGGAAGCAAAATATCTTGACGAGATCACCATCGGTTGCAGTGATCTGTCTGAGTCTATGAAGAAACCCCGGTGGGACGCAAGCTTTATGGCCCTGGTGGTTAAGGTAGTTAAAAAAATTCAAAGAAAAAATATTCCTGTCTCGGTGGGAGGGGGCATCACACCCGAAACCATTGATGCATATCTTGAAAAAGTTCAGCCAGACAATTTCAATACACGGGTTATCGCGTTCAAAGTGGAGCCGGGTCGCGATTATTGTGAGGCGGTGCAGGCGGCCCTGCGTTTTGAGATTCTTATGCTCGAATACGACAGTGCGCATAAATTTATTTCCCGCGATGAAGAAAAGTTCCGCATCAAAGAACTGAAAAAAAGGCTGAAATAAGCCCTTCCCGAAAAAAAGCTAGAAAAGCCCCCCGGAAGACCATTTTCAGCCATAAGCGTTCCTTATATACTAGGGGGCGGGTGTCGGCGATAAAACTACCCGGCAAATAATGATCATCCGGGGCCATTTTCTGCTGTTTTTGCCCTGCAATTACATTGCAGGATATCATTGACAAAATACCTAAATGTCCTACAATACACCCCTCGAATTACCCAGAAATTAATTGGTATATAGATCTAGCTGGGCTCCAGCCCGATGGAGTTCTTTTACATTATTAGTTCTTTAAAACTCTCACACCTAAAACCCATTTCCATTTTGGAAGGCAGGAGAAAACGATGCAAATAACAGGTATGCTTTGGGGGCGAAAATTATTAGACCTCGTGGAATTCCCTCGTTCAGAAGTCCGGGGTCCTGAACTCAGTGTCGATGAGATCAAGGATA
Source organism: uncultured Nitrospina sp. (assembly GCA_964510355.1). Lineage (GTDB taxonomy): Bacteria > Nitrospinota > Nitrospinia > Nitrospinales > VA-1 > LS-NOB. The sequence continues at coordinate 3,589 of CAZEBI010000149.1, forward strand.
TGATCAAACGGCATGGGCAGATTTTTATCAAACCGATGTTTAAAGGCGGGGTAGGTAAAAAAGGCAAGTCCGGTTTGCTGGGCCGGGTAGACAATATTACCGACGCTCTTAAAGAAAAGGAACGTCTTTATTTTGCCGAACATGTAGATGGGTTCAGCAAAGTAAAGTCAGACGGTGTGACCTATGAAGGCTCGGTGCCAGCCGATTACGAAATTTATTTTTCCATCTCTGAAAGCACAGAGCATCGTTGCCCGGTAATGACCATCACCCATCACGGTGGAGTCGATATCGAAGAGTTAGATGCCGATAAAATGCAGGTTGTACCGTTTGATGCCTTGACCGGGCTCAAAGCGTTTCACGTTTCCAATGCGTTGATGGAACTGGGTGCGCCCACAGCGTTGATCAGTCCGCTGGTGCAGAACTTGCCCAAACTTTGGGATCTTTATAATAACTATGGCATGCTGGTGCTGGAGCTCAACCCCATTCGCATGCAACCGGGCAAGGGCGGACGTTTGACACCGGTGGCTTGTGACTTTAAATGCACATTCGATCAGGATGATCCGGCCTGGAAGCGTTTGCACCTGCCGACGCACCTGTTCGCTTCGGACTACTCTGAGTTTGAGCAGGAGATCAACCAACTGCGCACCTATCAGGGCCAAAGCGATGTGTTTGTTATGAATGATAAGGGAACCATCACTGCGCCTACATTCGGTGGCGGTGCCAACGCCATGGTTACGGAACTTCTGGGTGAAGAGGCGACGATCTCTTCCGACTTTGGCGGCAACCCCCCTTATGTGAAAATGAACGAGATTTCCAAGATCAGTTTTAAATACTGGTTGCCGCAGTCTAATGTCCTGTTCATCATCGGCGGCAAGGCCAATAATACGGACATTTATGAAACTTTCCGGGCTATGGGTGACGGGTTGCGCGAGTTCTTTCAGACGCACGGGCCGATTCCTTTGTTTGTTGTGGTGGGCCGGGGTGGACCCAATGTCATTCGCGGTATGAACTATTTGCGCGATATTCTTGATTCTTTGGGAATTCCCTACCGTTTCTTCGGGCACGACTCTGCCATGTCCGAAGTGATCAACTACGCTCTAGCCGTTAACGAGTGGATGAAAAACGGCGGTAAGGACGAGATCAAAGCGAAGCTCAAAATATAACCACTGGGCGTGGGGCCAGCATACAGTGGCGTTTTACCCCTGCGGGGCACGAAAGTTAAGGTTAAATATCACGTCAGCGAGCATTTTTTTTCGGCTCGATGAGCTTTTTGCCCCTATTCGCTAAGAAGCCAGCGATAAAAATTTATTATATATTACCGGCGTTGGTTCGCCGCTAAAAGATATCAATTGAAATTGTTGTTCTGGAGGTTTGAATGCATAAGCAAGGCGTGGGAAATTTCCCCTTTTATTGTGGCATCAACTCCTTGTCTGAATTGGCGACCAAAGATGACAGGGTAGTGGTCTTGAACATCCTGGGAAAAGAAAGCTCAGGCGTAACGCCTGTTAGCAACGATTATTCCGGTGGCAATATTGTGTTTGGCACCGGACCGGGTAAATCGGGTAAGTCTCTAGTGACCAAATCGGGGAAAATTCCCGTGTACAATTCCATCCGGGAAGGACTCGATGCGGGTCACAAATTCAACACCGTGGTGATTTATTTGCCGCCTTCCGGCGTGAAGGACGGGGTTGCCGAAGCGGTACGCGAAAATCCGGACCTGAAAAAAGCCATCATCCTGACCGAAAAAGTGTCGGTCAAAGATTCCCGCATCATGCGTGCCATTTGCCAGGCTAACGGCGTTGACCTGTTTGGCGGCAATTGTCTGGGGCTGGCAGATGCCTGGAACCACATTCGCCTCGGCGGTGCACTGGGAGGAAATGCCCCGGAAGAATCCCTGGTCAAGGGAACGGTAGCCCTGTTTTCCAATTCCGGAAACTTCACCACCACCATCGCAGTTTATTTGACTACGGCTGGATGGGGCACGACCACTTCGGTTTCCAGCGGCAAAGACGTTTATATTCAATATGGGGCGAAAGAGTTTCTGCACGCCTTTGATAATGATGATCGCTCAAAAGTCGCGGTCATGTACAGTGAGCCGGGTGGCTATTATGAACGCGGCCTCAAATCCGACAAGCCCATTGTCGCCTGTGTCGTGGGTCGCTGGAAAGCCCGGTTGAGCAAAGCTTGTGGTCATGCCGGGTCTCTGGCGGGTTCTGGAGACGATGCGCTTGCCAAAGAGCAGTGGTTCATGGACTATTTTGGCGTGGACGGTATCTACACCCCGCAAAAACCGATCTTCTCCAAAAAAGGTGCGTTGGTGACCAATATCGCCCATATACCCGAAGCGGTGAGCAAGGTCATGGAACTCAACGGACAAAAGCCTGACTTTGAGCCAAAGGGAAGCCTGGCTTTGAAAAGCTGGTTTGGTAATAATCAGGGCTTGTCGCTACCGGCTGAACTGGACGTTCCTGTTGTTGAAGCGGCATCGCCTTATAACGAACAGATTGCGGCTCTCGATAAAATGGTGGGTGTCCAGTATCGTCGCGAGACGCTCAAGGATGCCAGTGGCGCTTCCATGATGGACCCGAAAACCCAGGTTTCCAAAATCCATGGCACTTCGATTCTCGATGCGTCTCTAAAAACCTTTGAAGCTAATCTGGTGTTTGCGTTGACCCGGGTTTATACCTGTGAGTACGGCGAAAAGATTGCCAATATCGTACTGAATATGTATGTCAATCAGCACGGTCAGCCTACTCTGGCCGCCGCGCAAGCGGCACGCGAAAACGGCAACTCTCCGAACACGGTGGTGTCTTCGGCGGTTGCGATCTGCGGTAAAAAAATGGTTCAAAAAGCTATGGACGCTTCTCAGGCGTTGCTCGACTTGTTCAAGTTCAGCAAGATGAACGATGCACGGGAAAAATTCGATTATGCTGAGCAGTTGAAATCAGCGGATAAATATAAAGACGTGCTCCTTGCAGAGGGTGATGACCCTTGTGCGGAAAAACTGGCCGCATGTCTCAACAAAGCCGGTCACTCTGTATTCATCCAATTTGTGCAGGC
>CAZEBI010000150.1:0-6541 GCA_964510355.1 uncultured Nitrospina sp.
AGGGGCTGGGGTGATTTAGAAACCACTCGCGCAATATGCGGGCTAGGGGGGGTAAACAATTGGGCAAGAACTTGATTGTGCTGAGAGAACTCTTTGCTCGCCAAATAAGGCGATAGCACACTGGGTCCAGCGTCACGCTGGTGGTCAGGGAATTTTCATTGTATCGAGAGCAAACTCGGCGTATTTTTTCAGTTCCGGCTCCCATTGGGCCAGTTTTTTTTCAGGAATTTCCAGCAGATCCAGCAAGTCGCTCCGTTTAACCGAAGTAAAACCGTTTAAGCCACTGGGAAAGCCCCATTCGCAGGCAAGGGATTTTGCCAATGCCACGACTCCGGCTAATCCCGTTTTATTTTTATCAGGCTTTGTGTAGTGCAGGGCAACCTGGGAAAGTTGCGGGGGCAAGCCCCATGCCTCCATCATTTCTCCCGCTATCTCGAGATGGGAAAACCCGAGCACCTGTTGTTGGGCTGCGACCAAGTCGATCTGGTTTTTTTCCGCAAAGCCCTGAGCCCTGGCAAACTCGGCGGGAAAATATACCGACAAAGCGATTGCCCCGGCTTCGTGGATGAGCCCGCAGGTGAAACTGACATCCGACTCTATGCCCCCGATCAATCTTCCCAGTCCACCGGATATAGTCGCTGTGATACCACTGTGAATCCATAGTTGCAGGTAATCAATGGACAATAGAGGTTCCTTAGAAAATCGCTCGATGATGGGTGTGCGCAATATAATATTTTTTATTGCACCCGGACCCAGTAGACCTGCGGCTTGTTGCAAGGAAGAAATTTGTCCGGGGTAGCCATATATCGGTGTGTTCGCCACCTTCAATACTGCCATTGCCATGGCAGGATCGTACTGAATCATTTCCACGATGCTGTAATCCATGGATGATGAAGTTCCCGTAGCCACGAGAACATTATCAATTTGCTCCGGCAGGGAGGGCAGGTATTTTAAAGAGCGGAACGGGTCAAGTGTCAAGGAGGTCATCGGCGGTCCCCTGAATGGTGCGGTTTCTTCCTTTGTGTTTGGCTTTGTACAGGGCGATATCTGAGACTTTGATCAAGTCTGCTCCATCCTGCATGCGGGCAGAGTCAAATTCGGCGATTCCGCAGCTCACTGTTACATTAAAGCCTTTACCTTTGGATTGGAATTTAGTGTCGGCCATTTCTTCACGAATACGTTCGGCGATATGCAGGGCCCCCTTTATATGGGTTTCCGGCAGGACCAGGAAAAACTCCTCTCCGCCATATCTGGCGGCCACGTCATTGGAGCGGCAAAACTTTTTCATAATGGTGGAAAATTCCAGTAAAATTTCATCGCCCTTCTGGTGCCCATAGCTGTCATTGACTTGTTTGAAATGGTCGAGATCCATAATAATCACCGAAAGCGGGGAATTGTATCGTCGGCAACGCACCACCTCATTTTCCAGCAGAGCTTGCATTTGCTGGTGATTGTCCAGGCCTGTCAATCCGTCTGTTACGGAAAGTTTTTCTGTCCGCTCATACAACATGGCGTTGCTTATGGAAAGGGCAACGAACTCGGAGATATTCAGGGCGAAATCCAGGTTCCCGACATCATAGAAACCTCTCTGGTTATCATTCAGGTTCAGAACCCCGATGATTTCGTTTTCGATCATCAGCGGAATGGTGACAAAAAAAGTACAGGAGAAGAGAGGGTTCTTCCTGCCGCGAAAATAACGCGAGGCAGAAAAATCCTGCTCAAAAATATATCTTCCGGAACTCATCGCTTCCTTCATGATAGGGGAATCATTTTTATATAAAGAATAACCTTCTTCCATGTCAGGGTGATTGTGGCTGGCGAGGCTCAGCCTGTTGCGGTTTTTATCAAAAAGAAAAAATGTGAAATACTGAACGGATAAAATAAACGGAAGCTTTTCCACCATGACTCGGAAAATTTCCTGCTGGCTGAGAAGGTTAATGCTTTTTTGCAGATAAATGAGATGGTCGAGACTCTCGAGGGAATCGCCAAGCAACGTATTTTGCCTCTTCAGAAGATTCCGCACGGTTTCCGATTCCTGCCATCTGAGTTTTTCGTATTCGCGGGGGTTCATTGTATTACCCATTTCAGGAGTGTTCTGGTGTTCTTATTTTTTTTCTGACCGTCAAATTTCCGGCTATTTTCGATCCTATTTTCCTTGGGAATGGTCGAAAAAACAATGAGAACAATTTATACTATAAAATCGCTTAAAACGTTATGAAAATTAGTTTTAGCCCTGCTGACCGCAAAGTTTTACGGCTTCTGAACCGGGTTGGTATAGTTTTTGCTTTATAATAGAGAAAAAGTAATTATGGCAGAAATTATGACGATGCATACAAAATTTATCAGATTCCTTTTGTTGGTTTCTTTTTTTGGGGTACAAGGAGGCAATGATCTTGCCTGGGCGCAGGATGCTTCCGACTTTGCCCGGCGCCCGCAAGTTTCATCAATAAGAATTGGGCCACACCCTGTTTACACCCGGATTCTGATCAATCTTACCGAGTCGGTTTCCTATCAGGTCAAAGCAGATTTTGCCAATAAGCGGATCACCCTGAGTTTACCTTATACGGAAAAAGGTTCACGGGTACGCAGTAAGGCGTTCAATGACAAAAACCTGGGGCAATATTTAGTCACTCCTTTGCGAGATAGCCTGGATATAACCTTTGTCTTGAAGAGTACAAATACCCGGTTTTTCCATTCTACGAACCCACAAAAGCCGCAGATTATTTTAGACCTTAAAAGTGAGAGTCGGCCTATCCTGAGAACACGGATCGGCAAGCTACAACGAAAACCCGGAGCCCAAACAACTCCCGGTCCCGAGCAGGCACCGTTCCCGAAGAAAGCCAGGGTGGTGGGCTATAGCCCTAAAGAAATCCGGGAACTTGTTGTCAAGGCAGGGGAAGAAAAAGAGGAAAATGGCTGGGAGGATTACCAGCAAGCATTAAAAGAATTCCAGGAGGCAAAATATCCTTCCGCATCGAAAATGCTGCGGGAATTCCACAAAAACTATTCTGAAAGTAAATATCTCGACCATGCCCTTTATTTAAAAGCGGAGGCAGAATATCGCATCACTTTTAAAGACTTGAATCCTATTTTTGATCGGGCTCTGGCGGCCTACAAGCTGGCGATGCGGGGGTTTCCCAAGTCGAAATTTTATGATCATGCTTTGTTGAAGGTAGCCAGTATTTTTGATGAAATCGGCTATAGTCTGGAAGCGAGGACGCTTTACAATCAAGGGCTCAAGGCCAAACCAAAGAGTCTTTATAATGAAGTGCGCAAAAACAGCCTGGCTGCCATGCTGATGAAAGAAGGCCAGTTGGAGAAAGCTTTTGACGCATTTCAGGTGATACTTAAAAAGGCTCCAAAAAATATCGAGGCCAAGGCGGGAATTTTTGAAATCGCCAACAAGTTTTTCGTGGAAAAAGATTATCCCCGGGCGCTAAAGATCTTTGAGGCCGGGGCCAGACGGTGGCCGGGTGAACTCAATGAGAAGCCCGAGATCAATTATGCGATGGCAGAAATCTATTTTTCAAATAAGCAGTACGAGAGATCCCGGAAACATTTTTTCAATCTCTTAAATTTAGACCCGTCGTCTGAAAATGCGCATAAGGCTCTCAATCGTATTGGTGATTCTTATATGCTGGAGGGAAAGTATCAGCTTGCCCTGTCCGTTTTTGATGAGTCAGGAAAAAGAAAAGTGGTGAAACGCGATGACGAAGGCAGAGCTATTTTCGATGAGGAAAAAAATAGAGTTTTGGAAGACTCCGCCGAAACCCAGTATGGGAAAATCCGCATGGCCGATATTGGAGTGCGCAGTCCGCGCTTGAAAATCAGGGATATTGTTTTTGATGTTGAGCCGTATTACCAGCCGTTTAAGACTTTCGATAAAATATTTGTCGAGGCCCGAAATATTGACATTCTAGCGGAGGTTACCCTGAGCCGAGGTATCGCCTATTTGCTGGAGCAGAACTACCTCAAGGCGATTGACGAGTTCAAAAAACTTCTGCCGCTTGGGCCCGAATCCCAGTTTTTCCATGAGGCCGACCGTTATATTCGGCAGGCTCTTATTGCGCTGGTCGATAAATATGCCAAGCAGAATGGCAACCTGCCGATTCTCTATTCCTACAGCGATTTCATCAGTCTGCCCATAGGGGATATTAACAATGCCCAGACCCTTCTCCAGATTGGAGAAGCGTATCAGGCCATTGGTATGTTTGCCGAAGCCGTTAAATTTTATGAAAAAGTGAAGGTGCTGGACTCCCAGAAAACATATCGGGACCGGGTTTTTCTCAATCTGGGCCAAATTCACATAGAGAATAAAAGCTACGATGAGGCGGTTTTAGTGGGCAAGGCGTTCTTGAAAAATTACCCCAGGAGCAAGTGGATTTCAGATGCGATGAAACTTTTGGCCAACGCCTTGAAAGGAAAAGGAGATTTTGCAGGAGCCCTCGAAACCTATAAAGAGCTGTTGACGCGGGTTGCAGACAAGGCGGAAATTCATTTTCTCATTGCCGAAACCTATAGGGATATGAAGCAATTGGCGGATGCCGTGCAATCCTATCAAAAGACGATCGGGACTTATGATCGGCAGGAGAGGGTGATTCCTGAATACCTGCAAAAGGCTTATTATTATCTGGGCAGTTCCCTTTTTAAGTTGAACCGTTTTGCTCCTGCCGTGGAAGCGTTAAAATCGGCCCAGGAGCTTTTTCCTGATAACCTGTTGCGCGACTGGGCGGATTATCTCCTGATCGAGAGCCTCGAAAAACTCGGTGACCCTGCAAAGATCACCGAAGGCTTGAATCGGCTGGTGAAAGCGGATAATGCCGATGACCTCACCCGGCAGGCCGCAGAATCCAGGGTGAAAATCCGGGAATGGGAAAAACAATTAAAAGAGGGATGATTTTATTTTATAATAAGGTCGCACTTCTTATCCAATCTTCCGCATGATTTCACCCATGACCCCTACTGAAAACAATAAGGATATTGAAGCCCTCATCAAAAAAATGGAGGCGTTCAATGAGGTCGCCGAACACCTGCAACATTCCTATGATGAGTTGCAGGTGAGAATCAAACAGCTGGACCTGGAACTGGCAGACAAAAATAGGGAGCTGGAAAAAAACCTTGTTGAAAAAGAGGAAGTTAAAAATTATTTAAATGACATTCTGGAAAGCCTCACCAACGGCGTTATCGTGGTGGACCGATCGGGGCGCATCACAACATTCAACCAGACGGCGGGAAACCTGACGGGTTTGAAGCCGCAAAACTGTCTGGGAAAAACCCTGAAAGAAGTTTTTCCGTTCGACTTGTTTGAAAACCTGGTGTCCAGACTGGAAAAAAACCATAAAGAAACGATCAGCCGGGATCAGGATATCACCACCCCGGATAAGAAAATAATCCATGCCCGTGTTTCGGCTTCTCCTGTATGGGACAATCATGGTGGTCAAATAGGGACCGTGTTGATCCTCCAGGACAGGACAGACTTGCGCCGGTTAGAGGAGTTGGCCCACCGCAACCAGAGGCTGCGGGAAATGGGCGAGATGGCCGCCGGAATCGCACATGAAATCAGGAATCCGCTGGGCAGTATCGAATTGTTTGCCTCGTTACTTAAGAAAGACCTTGCAGGAGAACCCGAAAAAGAAAAACTGGTCCAGCATATCCGTGCCGGTGTGCAGAATATGGATCGAATCATATCCACCCTTCTCTTGTTTGCCAAATCGTCCAAGCCCTCCCGCCAACAATGTGATATCAACCTTTTATTGTCGCAACTGCTGGACGGCCTGGATGAGATCAGGGTGCCGGATAATATTAAGGTGGTGCGTGATTTTGGCAACGAAGAAATGCTGGCCAATGGCGACCGGGAATTATTGCGCCAGGTTTTTCCGAATTTGATTCGTAACGCCATTCAGGCCATGCCGGACGGGGGAGAACTGCGCCTGCAAACCCGGAAAGCACCGGTTGCCGGAGCGGGAAACGAGCAAGGTGCCAGAGCCCGAAAATTTATCACTATTACGATTACCGATACAGGTGCCGGGATCTGTGCCGAGGATCTTGGGAAAATCTTCAACCCGTTTTTTACCACCAAGGACAAGGGGACAGGGTTGGGGCTGGCGATATCGCATAATATTATCAAAGCCCACCAGGGAACGATTGAAGCTGTGAGTGAAGAAGGTACTTCTTTTATGGTCAAGATTCCCTGCTGGGATGAGGATTTCGATGAAAAATAATGCATCCAGAAAAATATTGATTGTTGATGATGAATCCGAAATGAGGATCGCGTTGGAAACGACCCTGCAACGCGAGAATTATCAGCTTGTTTGCGTGCAAGATGGTCAACAGGCGTTAGACCAGGTTGAAGAGCATACTTTTGACCTGGTTTTGACGGATGTGCGTATGCCAAAACTGAACGGCCTGGAATTATTGCGGGCGGTCAAGGAGATATCGCCCAAGACACCGGTGGTGATGATGACGGCCTATGGAACCATCGACAATGCGATCGAGGCCATGAAGGAAGGGGCCTTCGATTATCTGATAAAAGGTTCCGGGT
>CAZEBI010000151.1:0-6506 GCA_964510355.1 uncultured Nitrospina sp.
GAGAAACAGGCCAATGCCTCTTAACTAACTGTCCACTAAAACAGGGCAAGGTCAGGTTGGCTGGTTTTGAGTTTTTCCCAACCAGCTAGTGATCAAGAGTAGATTTGGCTTATTTCCCAAAAACATTAAAAAAAGTAAGCGAAAAAAGGTTTTTATTTTAATACAGATAGTGCTTGATTATTAAACTCATCGGCTTGCTTAAGTGCCTTGATATATTGACCTTCCAAGTTTCTAATAGTTTTTGATAAATTTTTCTGTTCGGTTAAATTTTCTTTTAAATCAACAACTATAAAATCAACTTGATCTGGGGTTAACTCAATCATGCCGGTTGACCCAGTAAAAGAACGGGCTACTTGTATCGCACCAAAACCTGCTCTTAAGTAGTCACACAGGTAATATGGATCAACTGTATCCTTTTTAGGCCTAATGATAGTGACATGACCATCAGCTATGGCTGGTATCTCAGAGTCAAATACACAGGCTTTACCTAACGTTCCATCACCTGTTGATGCCAATAATACATCCCCCTTACGTATCAAATTTTTGTTTTCTCCAGCTTCCTCAGCGATTTCTACAAATCCGTCATAATCAGACTTTTCAATGTAATCTGCGCCTTTAGTAATTAAGCACCCCTGCTTACTAATATTACTACCCGCCTTAATTACAATTGCATAACCCTCGTCTTTATCAACATAATTATCAGCAGGTGGACTCTTACCTCTAGATGTTGGTATTTCATTAATCTCACGAATACACAACCCACCGCTTTTTTGCAAAGTAGCAATTCTATCTCTGGTGTCTGTGTTCAAATATTTAAAGTCAAACCTATACGTTGAATCGGAACAAATAATATCTGAGCTAATATCAAAAGCTTCCCAAAAATACCCTTTACGGTGAGATGTTTTCGATTGATCCAGCATTTTCTCCGATAGTTCTTCTAAAAATTTTGGAAGGTCAAACCCCCTAATTTTTTCACCAGAACCCACATAGCCTAAGGAATCAATTCTACAAACTGTTACTTTATATTTTTCTTCAAAAGAATCATCTGGGGCATCTTTTTTTTCAAAGTATAGAAGACTAGACTTTACATTTATTTTGTTTGGTTTAAAAGTGTCAGGTGGGAGGTTCACCACTGCTTTTAATCTGCAATGTTGAAGAAGCCATTTTCTAAGTGGTGCTGCAGTTTCAGTGTTCAAAACCCCCTCATCTATAACTGTGCAAATTTCTCCGCTACCAACTTTTAAAGATTTCACCATTTTTTGTAAAAATAAGTGCTGTCCCTTTCCACTTCTAATGTCGTATTGATGCCAATCTAAGGTTGCCAGGGAGTCAGTCTCAGAAGTTCCAAAAGGTGGGTTTGTCAGGATAAGATCGCAGTCGGCATCTTTAATGCTCCAGTTTTTTGCTGTTGTTGCAAGACTGTCTTCGTGTCGTATATTAGTGTGACCATCGCCTGCAATAATCATATTCATTTTTGCTGATCCTGCGACACCTTCATTTGCATCCGATCCAAAAAACACGTTTTCTTTGATCGTTTTTTCTGCTTTTTTGTAGTTTTCTTTTGTGATGTCTCGTTTTTTCAATGCCTCATTTAATTGGTTTAATGACTCTTGCATTAAGAAAACTAAAAACCCTCCAGTGCCACATGCAGGATCAACAATTTTTATTTTGCTTCCGGATAAAACTGAATTTAAAATTTTTCTCTGCCCCACGATAGCCAGCATGGTTTGAACCAGCTCTCTAGGGGTAAAGTATTGGCCTAATTTTTTACCTTTTAACGTGGCTCTTACAAAATACTCAAAAGCTGCACCCTTTGAGTCCAAGCTGCAGTCATAAAAAGAAACAGCCGACAATTCTTTGACTATGGAGTGAAACGTTTTTGGGTTTTTTAGGCGTATCTCACCTTCTAGTACATCTCCATAGGTGGTTTGCTCAACTATTGATCCGATCATGCTCAGGATAGAATCTTTTACTTGGTCTGATTCCGTTGTTGGTTTTTCGGATAATTCGTGAAATCTATACGAGTAAGGTAAGCAAAAGTCATCTTCGATATCAGTTTTTTCTTCAAGTAATTTTAAGAATAAAAGCTTAGAAAAATCTGAAAAGGCACTTTCCTCATCTTTCTCAATTTTCCTTATTGTGTTGTGACACTTTAAAAACAAAGAATTCAATTGTCTGAGAGGAAGTCCGGGTCTAAAGGGGAGGCTAATATCATTCGAAATATTTATAATTTTCTCTGAAGGGTTGGATTTAAGTGTTCTTATTGCAAGTTTTAACTGCTCTTTGGAAGGTATTTTTTCAGTTGTTTTTCCATCCCATAATATTTTTTCTTTAGTTTTTGAATTATAACAGTGTATGTCTATTCCATTTGTTACAACCACGAATGGCACATTTATTTCTTTAGAATTTGCATATTTTAATGCTTGATCCCGGTCTTTGGATGTTAGCTTTTTAGATATTTTTTTAGCTTCGATTAAGAAAAGGGGTTTTTGCTTTCCTGCTGTCACCAATATGTCTATATAACCTTTTGAATACCTATCTGTTGTAGTTATAGCTGTTTCGAAGTCCAGGTCAGCAACCAAATCGTACCCTCTTCTGGAAAGGTAGGGGAGTATTTTTTTTACAACGGTTTCAGTTTCTGTATTAATGGAAGCCATTGGTATGAGATAACCTATTAAAGTAAAAAAAGGGTCAGGTCCCGCCAGATTATACCCGAAAATCTTCCTGTTTTTCTATGTGTTCACAATTTTTTGGGAAGATCATATCAACCCCCCTAGCCCCCCTTGTCAGGGGGGAATTATAGGATATACCCCTCCGGGGCACGAGATTAGGAAAAATATCACATGCGCCTGAGTATTCTGTCCGCCTTTTGGGCAATGCAAAGCTGGCCCCACGCCGAGTGGGGGTTAGGAGCAGGCTTCTATTTGGATGAAATCGCGCAATTTGCCTTTGCCCCAATAGCCGTAGAAGGCGCTTCCGACTGTGGTGCAGGAGGTGGTCATGTGGACGACCTGTTTTTGTCCGGTATTGCCTTTTAGCACTCCCACCTGTGAAAAGGGTGGGATGCAACCGCCGCAATTGGCGCAATGAGTGCAATAGCGCTCACAAAGTTTATGCAGGCAGGGCTCGCAAACTACGGGGTCGAACAGATAAATTTCTTCGCCTCGATATTCAATCACAGTGGGCACTGTATTGACAGCGTTTCCACATTCCTGACAAGTCGGGGTTGTTGATGGGTTCATAACGCTTGGGTGATTGGTGTGTGGTAGAAAAAGCTTACCCCAACCCCGGTCAACCGATACAGACTTTTTTCATGTTTTGGAAGTCATCGAGAACGGCTCCGGCGCCTTTGACAATGCTGAGCAGCGGGTCTTCGGGGATAAAGACTTTCAGGGTGGTTTTTTCTTCTATCATTTTATCCAGTCCGCGGATGAGGGCACCGCCGCCAGTAAGGTATATGCCATTGGAGTGGATGTCGGCAGAAAGTTCTGGTGGAATTTTTTCCAGAGCACGCATGATAACCGCGACGATGGTGGTCAGGGGTTCTTTCAGTGCTTCACGGATTTCCTCATCGCCTACGGTGATGGACATGGGGACGCCGGTCTTGACATTCAGCCCTTTAACTTCGGTAGTCAGAGTTCCCGGTTGCGGAAAGGCGCTGCCGATTGCTTTTTTGGCGCGTTCGCCTTCGAACACTCCGATATTAAGATGGTGTTGAAGTCGCATATAGCGGACGATGGCTTCATCAATTTCGTCTCCGGCTACGCGTACGGACTCGCCGTAGGCGATGGCGGACAGGGAAACAACAGCAACATCGGTGGTGCCGCCGCCAATGTCGATGACCATATTCCCTTCAGGTCGGTGGACAGGAATGCCGACGCCGATTGCGGCGGCCATGGGTTCTTCTACCAGATGGACCTCGCGGATTCCTGCCATGAGGGAAGCGTCGATCACCGCTTTCTTTTCTACCTGGGTGATGCAGGTGGGTACACCGACAACCATGCGGGGTTTGAAGAACCGGTATTGGCTCAGGACTTTTCGTATGAAATAGCGGATCATCCGATTGGTCACATCAAAGTCGGCAATGACCCCGTCTTTCATAGGGCGGATGGTGGTGACCCGGGCATGGGTTCGGCCAAACATTTTTTTTGCTTCCAGTCCAACCGCTTCAACCGTATTGTCATCCGTATTCACCGCGACCACAGAGGGTTCGTTCAGCACGATCCCCTTTTCGGTAATATAGATCAGAGTGTTTGCTGTGCCCAAATCCATAGCTATGTCTGTGGAGAACACGCTGAAAATATTGTTGAAGAATTTTTTTATCATGCCATTACTCTCGTTTTCGGGCTTAGCCGGTTGCGTGAAAGGTTGATGAGCTGGAACAGTTCTTTCCCTTCCGCCGGGTAGGCAGAGAGCCCCCATTGGGTTTGGGCTTCTATATAAACTCCGTTGACATAAAGTGGGTTGTGTTCAAGCAGGTGTTTCAGTTTTGACTGCAAATGCTCCACATCTTTTTTCTTCTGGTCCATGAGCAGGATCAAAAAACAGGTTTCCGACAGGCGGAAAACAAACTTGGGAGACGCGACCACCTTCGAGAACAGGGCCATCATTTGTTTCAGATATGCATCACCCCGGTCGACACCGTGGACCTCATAAAGCTCTGTTTGGTTGGTGATATGGAAAGTAAGAAAAAATACGGCGCGGTCGGGCCGGAATATTTCTTCGGACACGGCAAGATGATGCTCCGCTAAAAACCGGTGATTGGGAACCCCGGTAACAGGGTCCAGATTTTTGTCATAGATCCAGCGATCCTTGGTGTCTGTGCAGAACAGGGCAGAAGCGGCGGCAGAAACGATCAGTGCCAGTTTGTCCAGGTCGGTGTGGGTCACCCCATCGGGTTCGGCAGAACCGACCAGGAGGACTCCGTAAAGAGTGTCGTTGAGTTGAATGGGCAGGGTTGCAACGCATTGCAGGTCTTCGGGTTTTTCATCCTCGGAAAAGAGTATCGTTTTTCGGCCTTCATGAACCTGAAAAAGCAGGGGAGACCTGTTTTTTGCGCAGGAACCCACCAGCCCCTTGCCAAAAGAAACCCGGGTTTCAGAAAGGTCATGCGTAAAACCTCTGTGACCGATGATTTGTCCTTCGTTTTCTTCGAACCAGATTATGGCGATAGCGCTACAGGAAATCAGGGAGCCAGGAACCTGTGTCAGCCGGTCCGCAACCGATGACCGGTCCGGCGATTCGGCAAGAAACCGGCAATAGGAATTGATTTCCTGCAAAAATGGTCGGGAGGATGGCGAGGTGTTCTGACTTTTCGGCTGCAGGTTCCAGGCAATCTGTTGACTGAATTCTGCCAGTATTTTTTGTAGTTTGATGGAGAACTGGTAGCGCTCCTTGGTGTCTATTGCCAGCACGGCCACTTGGTCCCCGTAAATAACTGGAAGGGCAATAAAACTTTTTAGTTCCTCATTTTTTTTGTAGATGCCGAGACAGCGGGAGCCCTGGTCAAAATTCTCGATCAACTGCGGTTTGCGTGTTTGGGCGGCCAGGCCTATGGGGCCTTTACCGATGGCGATCTTTGCCTTGCAGTCTAGATTGTGGCTGAGGGTAAAATGTTCGCGCAGGACGAGGGTTTTTTCACCGGTGAACAGGGCTACGGTGTGGGCATCGGCAACATTTCCGATCAGTTCGATGAGATGCCCTAAAATAATGTTGGAAGGAATCATATTTTGGGTTCCGACTATTGGCCCCTTTTTCTTAACATGTCTTTATAGTTTTTCACCTTTTCTTTGCCGACCGCTACGGCAACGACTTCATACTCGGCAATGGGGTCAGGTTTTATCTCTTGCACCCGCACTGCCTGGCAGTCGATGATTTTTTTCTCTCCGGTCGAAGGCACTCGAAAGGAGACACGTAAAATATCCCCATCGATGACGGTTCTCTTTATGGAAAAGACCAGGCCATTGACGGACATTTCGAGAATGACGATTTTGTGAAGCTGGTAAAAGAATTCCTTTTCCCGTTCAATTTCCACGTTCCCGGCAATCTTGACTTTTGCCCTTTTGCCTTTTCTTTTTCCAAGATCCTCGTCATATTTTGACTTGATCAGCTCATTGAGGTTTTTGCGGATCTTAAGAAGGTCTTCAGTCGGCAGGCTCTCAAGAGAAGCCATGATTTTTTCTGTCATGGTGAAACAACTGGGGGGTGTTCAAGTGAACCAGAAACATTTGATGAAGAGGCCAAAAACCCTGTTTTCGAGCCTTGAAAAACATCTTATAGTGAGGGGAGATAGGTGTCAATCATTTAAAGCCAAACTATTCAATATTTTGAATGTATATATAGGGGGGCAAACAAAATCGCTTGACAGGAATGGTGCTCGTTTATATACTCCCATCCTCTTATTAAAGAGAGAAACCTTTCTTGATATTGAAGTGAGGGCGGGTAGCTCAGCTGGGAGAGCACCGGCCTTACAAGCCGGGGGTCACAGGTTCGAGCCCTGTTCCGCC
>CAZEBI010000152.1:0-6487 GCA_964510355.1 uncultured Nitrospina sp.
AAAAAAGCTACAAAGAAAAAAGCTACAAAGAAAAAAGCTACAAAGAAAAAAGCTACAAAGAAAAAAGCTACAAAGAAAAAAGCTACAAAGAAAAAAGCTAAAAAAAGATAAACAGGGTAGTTTGATTTTCTTTTCAGCCCAGGCTGGATGTAGTGAACTGACTCTCAATTCAATTTCGAACGTATTAACCCATAATCGTTTCAGCGCCCGATCAATACTACCCCGCCCTAACCGCCTGTTATTTCTCGCATTACAGGCCCACCTCGACATAAATGGATTTCAGGTAAAAAGCTTCCGAAAACATTGCCGGATGATCTTGCGCATGCCCTGTTCTGGCGATCTCTGTGAATTTTTTCCCCGCAGACCGAATTCCTGCATGGACCGCATCATAAAATTCGATTGCGGGTACATGTGCCGAGCAAGAAGCCGCAAGCAATATCCCTGACGTTACCCGTGCACCCGCTTGCGCCAGCCTGGCATAGGCCTCCAGAGCCTGGGTCTTGTGTTTCTTCTTTCTTGCAAATGCCGGTGGATCTAAAATCACCAGATCAAAAAAGCGCTTTTCGGATTTTAATTGTGCCAGTATTTTGAACGCATCCCCTTGCTTCTGACTAAAATTTTCCGCAGGGAATGCTTTTTCCGGAAAATTCAATTTCATGTTTCTCAAAGATGTCTCCAAAGCAAATGGATTGCTGTCCACCTCCACCACAGACCTGCACCCACCGGCAAATGCGTAAACCGAGAAGCCGCCCGAATAACTGAATACATTCAATACGGATCGTCCTCTAGCCATTTCCCTGATTTTCAACCGGTTCTCCCTTTGATCCAGAAAAAACCCGGTTTTTTGCCCGGCAACAACATCAGCCGTGAATTTTAGCCCGTTTTCCTCAAATTGCACCCAGCCCGAACTCTTACCCCCATACAAAATCTGCCCATCGTGGTAAGTCGAACCGGACTCTAAGGATTTACCAACATTCCGGGCCAACCGCAAAACCACCTGCTGACTGTTGAGTTCTTGTTGAAATAAATCACAAAGGTCATCCAAAAAGAGAAACCAGCCTGTGGAATACAGTTTCAAAACCAGAGTATCGCCATAACGATCCAACACCAGCCCGGGGAACCCGTCACTTTCACCATTGATGACTCGATAACCCGTTGTTCTCTGGTTTTCCAGTTCTTGCCTGATTATTTTTGCCGAGCGCAGGCGTTCCAGAAAAAAGCTCCTGTTAATTTCCCTCGAACTTCCCAGGTTCAACACTCTAAAACAAAGATCGGAAAAAGGGTCCCACAAACCCATCGCCAGAAAACGGTTATTATGATCGTAAATCACCGCCAGGTTTTCCCTTCCTTCAGGAATCTGGTTTTGCACCTGATACTTGAAAACCCAGGGATAACCTTTGCGGATTTTGCCTTGCAGTGTTTTTGATATCTGAATCTTGATCATAGTCTCTATTTACGCAACGTTTTTTTCTCAGACAACGGTTCATTAGGTCGAGCTAACTCTTTGCTCGCCAAAAAAAGTTATTGCACATTGGCCCCACGCCGAGTGGTCCGCATATGCGGCAGGGCGTCCAGAATTTTGTTTTGCCGGGTCTGCACATGTGCGGGGGTGGGTCTTTGTGTCCAACGCCTGGGGCTAGGCAAGACCGCCGCCATCCATGCTGATTCGACAGGAGAAATGATTTCCGCTGAGCGCTGGAAATACTTCTGCGCCGCCTGCTCACAACCAAAAATGCCGTCTCCCCATTCAATCACATTCAAATAGACTTCGAGAATCCTTTGTTTGCTCCAAAAAAATTCGATCAATACGGTGAAATAACTTTCCAGTAGTTTGCGCAACCAGGTTCTGTCTTGCCACAGGAATACATTGCGGGCGGTTTGCATGGAAATCGTGCTGGCACCCAGTTTTCGACCTGTCGTAATATTAGCCTGAATCGCATATTCAATGGCCAGCCAGTCAAACCCATCATGGGTGAAAAATTTCTGATCTTCAGCGGCCAGAACCGCCTTGACGATATTCGGGGAAATTTTTTCAATCGGTCGCCAGGTATTCAGGTGCAGGTTTTTCTGAGTATCGCTCTCCACCCAACGTATCCACATCAGGGGTGTTGTAGGCGGATTCACAAACCTGTAAAACAGTACGGGGATCATTGTAAGAGCAACAAAACACAGCAAAAGGTCAAAAATAATCTTGCCAATACGAATGCGAATTGGCTTTTTTGCTCGTTTTCGTTTTCTTTTCACAGAGCCCCCCCCACTAGCCAGCATAATGCTGGGGTTCTAAATCACCCCAGCCCCTCTTTGTAAAAAGGGGTCCATTGAAACTCCCCCTTCTACGAAGTACCCGTTCCGCGCAGGAAAGCTTTGGAAGAAATACCACCAAGGTTGGGAGGACTTGCCTTTTTTTACTCAGAGCAGAACGGAGAATTATCCCGGTTACACCTTAGTATTCCAGAAAATACTCTACAAATAACCGCTGGAATTGTAACTGCCCATTCCATAAACTTCATGCTCCGCATGGGATAAACGGGGCATTACGCTGAGCGCTAGCTTTCCTTTGTTATAGAGCTATAGAGTTTAACGGTTTTTTGGAAGGATGGGTAATGCTCGGAAGAAATTTTTCGGGTATAGCTTTCATGATGCTTGAAGGTGAAGGGATTATAAATGGTTTTTTTATTTTTCCGGTTCTGAATTTCATAGTGCAGATGGGGGGCAAATGTTCTTCCGGTGTTCCCCGATTCAGCAATCTGCTGGCCCACCCGGATGGTCTGGCCCGGTTTGACTTTGACCCGACTCAAATGAAGATAGAGGGTTTTGATTCCCAGTTTCGGGTGATCAATTTCAACACAATAACCGTTTGCCCGCACATTCCAATTTGTGCGCGTGACCTTTCCGGAAAATCCTGAATAAATGGGAGTCCCCACCTTAGCTTTAAAGTCCGTCCCGGAATGCCCGCCCATGCTTTTGCGGAAATCGCCGGGCAGGGAAGTGATAGCAATATACTGTCGGATAGGGCCATCGATGAGGCGTTGGGCAATTTCCTTTCCTTCCCTGTCAAAATAACCGCCATTGCCCGGATCGAACTCATCAAAATAATACGCTTCAAATGTTTTGCCAAACAATTTACTTTTATAGGAAAGTTTCAGAATTTTGAACTGCTCGGGGCTTTCCAGTCGTTGGTACACCACTTCCAGGTAATCGCCATTTCTCATGCTCTTTTTGATATCCATGAACCACGCCATAAGCCGCCCAAGATGCGCAGAAAGCGCGGCACAACCTTTTTCACGGGCTATCACTCTGCACACACTATAGTTCAGGGAATTGCGCACTTTAAAATTCAGCGAATGAACGGCCTTGCCTTTCAGAACCCTCTCGGGTGCAACAGTAAATACTACGGGTTTGACAACAGCCGTTGGCAGGGGAGCTTCTTTTTCATAGACCGGAGCGCCTGGCAATATTTTCTCAGACTCCAAAGGTGCAACAGCACTTGGCAATATTTCCCCAGAGTCCTGCGATAAAGAGGCAACATCTATTTTTTGATCAAAATAGAGGAGGTAAACATTCAGCCCCACCGAAACGATGAAGATAAGAGCAAATATAAATCGAAAAGAAAATTTATTTTTCTTTGAGATGTGCTGGTCATGTAGCGAGGAGGTGGGAATGTCCATTTTCTTTCCTTACAGTTAAATGATACAGTGGCTGTTTAAAATAGTAAGAACTCACAAAAAAGGCCGAGACACCCTGCAAAATTCAGCCCATTATATAAAATAATGTCAAATAATACAACAGGTTATAGCCCAAGCATCACAGATTATCGACCGGACATTCTTTTACTGGAAGAAGGGGTAGAAGAGTATCCTCTGGTGCAGGAAATTCTCTCCCGGCTCCCCGCAGAAATTCCTAAGCAGAAATTTCAGGATATTTCCGTGCTCACACAGCAGATGCAGTCCTCACAATACGATGTGTTTGGCGCAGGAAAAAAGCGTTTGGCGTTATCTCGTTTTAAAGGCTCTTTCCTGAAAAAATGTCCGGGTATCAGCCCCGGCATGGTGTGTTGCAATTATTATGTGGTGAACTTGTCGAAAAACTGCATCTACGATTGCTCTTATTGTTTCTTACAGGATTTTTTAGCAAACAACCCCATACAGATGGCCTATGTCAATGTTGAAGACCTGCTTGGCGAATTGGAAGAAGTGTTTACACAATATCCGGATCGCGCCTTTCGCGTCGGGACAGGGGAATTGACCGACAGTCTGGCTCTGGATGCCATCATCCCCTACACCGATTACCTGCTGCCTTTTTTCAACCGACAGTCAAATGCCGTGCTGGAGTTAAAAACCAAGTCGGACCAGATCGCGAACCTGCTGAACCATTCCGATCCTACAAATATAATTGTCTCCTGGTCGCTGAATCCACAGGTCCTCATTGACCTGGAAGAAAAGGGAACACCCAGCTTGGTCCGACGGCTTGAATCTGCCCGAGCCTGCCTGGACAAGGGCTACCGCATCGGGTTTCATTTTGATCCGATCATTTTGATACCGGGTTGGGAGGATGCCTACCGACAAGTGGTAAATATTTTGTGCGATCACTTACCCATTTCCAAGATAGAGTGGGTGAGCCTGGGAAGCTTTCGCTACCGCCCTTCCCTGAAATCCATCATCAAAAACCGCCATCCGCAAACCCGCTTGTTCACCAGCGAACACCTGCCCGGAAAAGATGGAAAATTCCGTTACCTTCGTCCCTTGAGAAATCATGCCTACGAAACCATTCGCGGTTATCTCAAGTCCCGCTCGGAAGAATTAAATATTTATCTTTGTATGGAAACCCAGGAAGTCTGGGAAGGGGTGACCGGAAAAACTCCAAGAAGCGATGAAAAACTGGACCGGTTTTTCGATCTTTGATGAGGCAAACTTTTCCTCCAGGCGTAGGGCCGACGGACTGGCAACAACAAGTTCTGGGAATACCCTAAAGCCGCATGGGCATAACAATGGTCTTATACTGGTCGTCGTCGGCTACGGTAAACAGGCAGGAGTGGTTTTGATCTTTTAGATTGAGGGTCACCGAATCAGCCTCAATAACACTGAGGATATCCAGAACATATTTTGCGTTCAACCCGATGGAGACATCTTCTCCCTCATACTCAATGGGCATTTCCTCAACGGCGGCTCCCAAATCCGTATTATCCGAAACCAGAGTCAGGGTTCCTTTGCGAATTTCAAACCGGACCATTTTCGACTTCTCGTCTGCCAGCAAAGCCACACGTTTCAAGGCATGGGTCAGGTCGTTCCTGCTGGCCTTAGCCTTCAGGTTATTGTCCGCCGGAATCACCTGACGATAATTGGGAAATTTCCCGTCTATTTTGCGCGACACGATCACCTGCTTGCCGCAAATGAAAGCCAAATGATTGTCCTGGGAAGAGAACCCGAATGTGGTGTCTTCGTCCTCCATTAATTTGAGCAACTCCGACAACGCTTTCTTGGGCAAAAGGAAACTTAAAGGTTCCCCTGTGTTTGACTTGACGGGGCGCGAAATCATTGCCAGTCGGTGCCCATCGGTGCCCACCAGGTTTACGCTATCCCCTTCTGACTCCAGCAATAAACCGTTCAACGCCTGCCGGGTCTCATCGGGAGAAACCGAGAAAAAGGTTTTGCGAATCATTTCTTTTAAAATTTTGCCATCAAACTCCAACAGCGGTTTGTCGCTGTATTCCGGCATCGGCGGAAAATCCTCCGGAGCAAGCCCCGGCAGACGGAATTTCGATTTGCCACATTTTAAAGTGATCCAGTTATTTTCTTCTTTTTTCAGATGGATTTCTTCATCAGGAAGCTCTCGAACAATATCAAAGAGTTTTCTGGCATTGAGCGTCACGGCCCCAGGCGCAATCACATTCGCCTCATAATGACCCAGTGTACCGATTTCCAAATCGGTGGCTCGGATACTGATAGTGTCTTTCTCAGCAGACAAGTGCAGGTGAGAAAGAATGGGCATCGCCCCTTTTGGTTCAACGATTCCCTGAACTTTATGCACCCCGTTCAGGAGGACATCCCGCCTTACTCTGACTTCCATAAAACTCCCTTAAGGTAAGTAGCAACCCGTTTTTGGGCTTGAAGATTTTTAGCACAATTGCAAATACCTGTCAAAGAGAAATAAAGATTCCAGCAAGCTACATCCAGCAATAACTAAAACCGCATTCACCCCCTACTTTAAGGAGAGCGCATAGAGAATCTCTGCAAAAGCCAAAATATATTGAAAAAATCCTCCCAAAACTGGCTTAGAACCCAAAATAAGACGATAATATCTAAATTTAACTATTTAAACGCCGGTGAAATTGTTATATTTTTCCAATATTATCGGATAACGCTTATCATTTCTGAGGTGTTTATGAAAACCGAGCAGCGGAGTTGGTCCCGAGAAGGAGGCTGGTCAGGCAATACCGGAACTTTAAAAGAGACCCAACTGGTTTTAGTCTTTGGTCATCCCGCAAATT
>CAZEBI010000153.1:0-6434 GCA_964510355.1 uncultured Nitrospina sp.
ATTAACTAATTCTGGAGGCTCAACGGTGAGGTATGCTCAATCCGGTAAAGACCAATTCCCTTCGGGCGTGGCCCGAAAAAAGGCATCATACGCACCGGCATGATGCCCAACTTAGGCCGTTGAGGCCGATTAAAACCAAAAAATAGGCGCGGGCGGTTTCGAACCGCCGACCCCTTGCATGTCAAGCAAATACTCTACCCCTGAGCTACGCGCCTAAAAAATCAGATGACGGCTATTCTAAATGCAACGGCTCAATTGGTCAAGCCCGGAGAATAAAAAAGGGAACCACGGATGGACACGGATGAACGCAGATAAAAAACCTAGGCGCAAAAGCTCCTCCTCCCCTTGGAGGGAAAAGGCTGGGATGCGGGGAGGGGGAGCAAACGGCGAGATCCTTCGACTGGCCCAGGATGACAGGCAACCCCCCTCACTCCCCCCTTGTCAGGGGGGAAGTTTTTATCTGCGTTCATCCGTGGTTACGATTTATTGAGCCTTGGTGTAAATCTCACCACCTGTTTCTGTTCATTTTCACATATACCTTTTAGTAGACAAAATGTCTACTATATGTGACTATAAACATATGGATGTCGAGATAAAAATCCAGCCCGAATTTGTAAAATGGGTCGGCGGTTTGAAAGACATCAAGGCTAAAGTTAAAATAGCCGACCGCATTGACAGGATGAGTAAGGGAAATCTTGGTGACTACAAGTCTGTTGGCAAGGGTATTTCTGAGACCAGGGTCGAATATGGGCCGGAGTATCGGATTTATTTTGGACGAAAGGGCAATACCCTGATTATCGTTCTTGCTGGCAGTGCAAAAAAAGATCAGGGAAAAGCCATCAAACAGGCGCAAGAAGACTGGCAACAACTCAAATAGAAATGCAACCTGACCTCAGCAGGAGGGCTCAATATGAGCAAAAACGCAAATTTGCTTTCCTATGATGATTTCATGGGAGAGCTGTTACAAGATCCTAATTTTGTAGAGGAATATTTAAACGAAAAACTGGAGTCTGGAGACTCCGAACAATTTCTTTTGGCGCTGGGAAACATCGCCAAAGCGAGGGGCGGGATAACCAACTTCGCGAAAAAAACCGGCCTCGGTCGGCAAACGATTTACAAGGCCCTTTCCGGCAAGGGAAACCCGACCTTCAAAAGTTTCCAAACGATACTCGATGCCGCAGGGTTCCATTTGAAGGTTGAGGCCATCAAGAAAAAACCGCGACGATCTACCAAACGGAAACTGACATCGGCGTGACCCTTTGATGAACTCAGGATGACAGGCAACCCCCCTCAATCCCCCCTTGTCAGGGGGGAGGTTTTTTATCTGCGTTCATCCGTGTCCATCTGTGGTTAAAGCTTATTCTGCCTTGGTATAAATCTCGCTGCCTTTTTCTTTGAAGCTGTCGGACATTTCTTTCATGCCTTCATCGAGGGCTTGTTTTTCTTCCAGGCCTTTTTGTTCGGCGTAGTCGCGTACATCCTGGGTGATTTTCATTGAGCAGAAATGCGGGCCGCACATGGAACAAAAATGCGCCACCTTCGCTGAGTCTTTTGGCAGGGTCTCATCGTGAAATTCCAGAGCTTTTGACGGATCGAGCGACAGGTTGAACTGGTCTTCCCAACGAAACTCGAAGCGGGCTTTGCTCAACGCATCATCGCGCATTCTTGCTCCCGGATGGCCTTTGGCTAAATCCGCCGCATGTGCCGCGATCTTGTAGGTGATGACCCCTTCTTTCACGTCTTCACGGTTGGGCAACCCCAAATGTTCTTTCGGCGTAACGTAGCAGAGCATTGCCGTTCCATACCAGCCGATCATTGCCGCACCGATGCCGCTGGTGATGTGGTCGTAACCCGGCGCGATGTCGGTGGTCAAAGGGCCTAAGGTATAAAAAGGCGCTTCACCACAAGCGGCTAATTGTCTGTCCATATTTTCTTTGATCATATGCATGGGAACGTGGCCCGGACCTTCGATCATGGTCTGCACTTCATGTTTCCAGGCGATCTTTGTCAATTCACCGAGAGTTTCGAGTTCGGCAAACTGGGCTTCGTCGTTGGCATCGGCAAGGGAACCGGGGCGCAGACCGTCACCGAGTGAAAAGGCGACATCATAAGTTTTCATAATTTCGCAGATTTCCTCAAAATGGGTGTAGAGGAAATTTTCTTTATGATAAGTGAGGCACCATTTTGCCAGAATCGCACCACCCCGCGAAACGATGCCAGTCACGCGTTTTGCCGTCATCGGCACATAACGCAATAAAACCCCGGCATGGATGGTGAAATAATCCACCCCTTGTTCAGCCTGTTCGATCAGGGTATCGCGATAAATTTCCCAGGTGAGGTCTTCGATCTTGCCATCGACTTTTTCCAAGGCCTGATAGATGGGCACGGTGCCGATGGGAACAGGAGAATTACGCAAAATCCATTCGCGGGTAGTATGGATATTTTTGCCAGTGGAAAGATCCATCACATTGTCGGCTCCGCAACGGGCTGACCAGACCATCTTTTCGACTTCTTCTTCGATGGAAGAACTGACAGCAGAGTTGCCGATATTGGAATTGATCTTGACGAGAAAGTTACGTCCTATGATCATCGGCTCAGCTTCCGGGTGATTGATATTGGCCGGGATGATGGCCCGACCGCGAGCCACTTCATCGCGGACGAACTCGGGAGTGATTTCCTCTTGCAGGTTGGCGCCAAAGGAATTTCCTTTTAATCGTTGTTCGCGTTCCGCGTCTTGGACCCATTGTTTTCTTTTCTGGTTTTCACGGATGGCGATGAACTCCATTTCAGGAGTGATGATGCCTTTTTTAGCGTAATGCATCTGCGTGACATTTTGTCCGGCCTTGGCACGCAGAACCTGGTGCCTGGTTTTTGGGAAACGCTCGGTGTTGGCGTTTTCTCCTTCCCGATAGCCATTGTCCTTGGGCAAAATCTCTCTGGCATCGTAATACTCGACATCTCCCCGGCCCGTTATCCACGGCTGGCGGATGGAGTCGAGTCCTTCACGAATATCGATATTTGCTTTCGGGTCGGTATAAGGGCCGGAAGTGTCGTAGACGAGGATGGAGCTTTCATCATTTTCTGCGTGCGTGCCGTTTCCATTGCCATTCCCGTTACCACCAACTGTGGAGGAAAGAGTAATTTCCCGGAAAGGGACCTGGATTTCCGGATGCAAGGTTCCGGCGACATAGGTTTTTTTAGAGTTCGGGGAAATCGGGTCGGTGGAGATCACGACCTTTTCATCGGTGACTCCGTGACGGTTTTCGTTCCCGTTGGGTTTTGCTTGCGTCATAACGTGTTTCCTCCAAAATTCTGCGTATATTCAGATGATTGTTGTTTTATATGAGCCGCGTCCCAGATACCGGAAATCATGGCGACCCCGAAGGCCCCGTGTTCCCGACATTCAGCAACGCGTTGTGGTGTTATTCCTCCTAATGCGAGAACCGGCAGGCGAACTGCCTGACTGACTTCCCGGAGCAGGTCGAGGCCTTGCGGCGCACCGTAATCTGCCTTGGAGGGTGTTGCATAAATCGGACTGAAGGTGATGAAATCGGCGCCTTGTGTTTCGGCAAGTCGCGCTCCTTCTATTGAATGTGTTGAGACCCCAACGATCAAATCGGGAAAACTATTTTTGACCTGACGGGTTTGAACGCTGGTTTCAGTCAGGTGCACGCCATCAGCTCGGGCCATGACGGCAATATCAGCACGGTCATTGATGAACAGTTTGGCGTTATAGCGTTGTGTCAGAGCTTTGACTTCGAGCGCCAATGCCAGCAGGTCTTTCGGGTTCAGGTCTTTTTCGCGGATTTGCAGGGCGCTTACACCGCCTTGCAACGCTTCTTCCACCGCACTCAGAAACCGGTCGGTGCGCTTGCGGTCACTGATGAGGTAAACACGCAGGAAATCCAAATTCTGTTTTTCCAACGCCCTGAAAGGTGCCGAAGTCATCATTGTTATAGCTCGATCAAACCGTCCAGCGGACTGCTGGCGGAAGCATAAAGTTTTTTCGGGATGCGCCCGGCTTCATAAGCCATCCTCCCGCACTCAACGGCCATTTTCATAGCCTGCGCCATTTTTAACGGGTCTTTGGCTCCGGCGATGGCGGTGTTCATCAAAATCCCCGCAACTCCCAGTTCCATGGCGTAACTGGCATCGGAGGCCGTGCCCACGCCGGCATCGATGATGACCGGAATTTTCACCGCTTCCAAAATCAGTTTGATGTTGTAAGGGTTGCGAATGCCAAGACCCGAACCGATGGGGGCCGCAAGGGGCATGACCGCGACACAGCCGACATCTTCGAGTTTTTTGCACAGGACGACATCATCGGTGCAATAGGGCAGAACATGAAAACCGTCTTCGACAAGAAGTTTAGAGGCTTCCAATGTGGCTTCGTTATCGGGGAACAGGGTTTTTTCGTCGCCGATGACTTCCACTTTGACGATGTTTCCAAGACCCGCTTCCCGGGCCAGCTCACAGGTCATCACCGCATCTTTCACCGAATAACATCCTGCCGTGTTGGGCAAAAACGTATATTTTTTCGGGTCGAGGTGATTGAGTATGGAATCTTTATTTTTGTCCAATTCAATCCGGCGCACAGCGACGGTTACCATTTCAGCACCAGAAATCTCGATGGCCTGCCGGGTTTCATCGAAGGATTTATATTTTCCGGTTCCCACAATCAGCCGGGATTTGAAGATCTTGTCGCCGATTTTCATGAATTTTTTTGTGTCCATTTGTTCCAGCCCGCCTGTTGTTTGAAAGGTTTTTAAATCACCCCAGCCCTTGTGATATCTCTTCCTCTGCCCTCATGCCCCGAAGGGGTACTTTGTAAAAGAGGGGTCCATCAAAACTCCCCCTTCTGCGAAGGGGGTTGGGGGGATTTGATTTTCCTGCTTGCGCTAAATACCACCACCTACGGCATGCACTATTTCAACCTGATCGTTTTCCTGGATCGGGGTTGTGGCGTATTTGGAGTTGGGAATGACCTGTTTGTTCAGGGCAATGGCAAAATTCGGCGCTTGAATATCCAGTTCCCGCGCCAGTTGTGCAAGGTTTTGGCTTTTCAGGATTTCCCGGTCCTCGCCGTTAATGATGAGTTTCATAAGGTCTTCTCCAGAAAAGGGGCAAGGTTTGACCCGCAATAGCCGTTAAAGCAACTAGATAAACCAAGAATCGTGGATCGAGTCCAGACGGGATAGCACAAAGCGGGAGGGCATAAAAAAAGCCGCATCCCAACTTTTTTTAGGAAATGCAGCGAATCTTTTTCAGATAGCTTCACTTCCCTTCGCTGGCATGACCCAGATCAGGTTCAAAGGGTCGCCCTTATCAGGACTCTCAGTTCAAAAACGCCCCCAGTGATCGTGTTGAGACTAGACTATTTCATATTTTCCACAAGTCAAGAATTATTGACCTGAAACTAAAAAAGAGTACTATTCACATTATGTATTTCACATCCCTATGGCCCATTTTGTTAATAGCCCTCCTGTTCTCGATTGGCGGTTGCGCCACCGGTTCTGGAACTATAAACCCCTATTTTGAAATGCCACCCGACCGCCTGGTGAAGGCGGAACAGGATCTGTATAATCGCGCCCTGGCACAACTTAAAAACAATCATCTCGAAGAATCGATTGCTCTCTGGAAGCGGTTTCTGGAGCACAGCCCGAGGTCATTCAGAGGATATAACAATCTTGGTATGGCTCTTTATTCCAACGACCAGTTGGCGTTGTCCATCACCACTTTTGAAACGGCCCTGGCCCTGGAACCGTTTGACCGTGTGATCAAAAACAATTTAAAAAGAGCATTGCGGTTTCAGGTCACGATCCAGCGGGAGAACAAGGAATATGATAAAGCCATCGTGCATCTCGAAAGGGTAAAAAAACTCACTGATCTCCCGGGAAAAGAAAAAGTGGCACTGGAGATAGAAACCCTTCAGGATCTTATTTTTGAGCAGGTCAAACGGGTCGATACGCTGGAAGCTTATGAAGCGTTTCTGGCAAAATATCCTGACAACCCAAAAAACTCCGATGAGGCTCGGCGGCAGGTTGCCAAAATAAAGCCGCCCGAAGAAGCCCCCTTGGGGGAATTTCCTGAAATGCAGAGGTTCCAAACCCAGGAAGAGGTTTTTGTCCCGGAACCCTTTGTCCCTGAACCGATGCGAACGGTTCCCGCGCCTGCTCGCAAAGAAACGATAGAAATTGTGGTGGACGACCAAAAACCGGACGAAGAAGAAATACCCGATGATGAAGAGTTTATAAAAGAGACCGCGCCGCAACCGTCAAAGGTAAAAAAATCCATACCGGGTATGACCGACCCGGCTCCCGACCCGGCGCTCATGGAAATGAAGCGAGAAACCCACACACGCGGGGGGGGGGGGGGCGGGGGGGGGGGGGACGCGGGGGGGGAGGGGGCGGGGGGGGGCCAGCGGCCAGGGGGGG
>CAZEBI010000154.1:0-6376 GCA_964510355.1 uncultured Nitrospina sp.
TTGAGAAGGCATTCAGGTGGAATGGATTCCATTCCTACGGACCGGGTCATCAGGATAAATGCCTGAGTCAGCAAAGCGTCGCCTGCTAAAATGGCAATCGCTTCTCCAAAAACTTTATGGTTTGTGGGTTTCCCCCGTCGCAGGTCATCATCGTCCAAAGCAGGGAGGTCATCGTGGATCAGGGTATACGTGTGTATCAGCTCAGCGGCCACTGCAAATGGCAGTACCGACTCTCGGTTTCCCCCTACCGCTTCCGACGCTGCAATAACCAATATAGGACGCAACCTCTTGCCCCCGGCAAGGAGACTGTAATGCATCGCTTCATGGATGACTTCAGGATAGGCCTTCTCCTCGGGCAAAAGACTCAGTATCCCCTCATCAATTATTTTTTTACCTTCAGAAAGGTACTGAGATGCAGACAAACCGTTCAATAAAATCAATCGTTTGCTAATTGTTATCGAAGGTGCAGATTTACCGCCTATCGCCTAAAATATTAACATATATTCCCACCCAGTCAACTTTATTGTTCTTGGCTGCCCTTGCGGAAAATCCTTAGTTTATAAGTTGTTGACGACAAAATCCTGCGCCGTCACTAAGGTAACAGGCCACGGCCCAGATTTTCACAAGCCCACAAACTGACCCGGCGGACGAACCCGCCGGCACTCAGTTTAAAGGAACAATATAAAAACTCTCCCATACCCGTTTTATCCGGGCTGACAATCGCTTGTATTTCTCAGGTCATTGATTTATCATGCTTAACTAATGTCTTCAGAAAAATCAGGTCATTGAGATCATCTTGGGGCCGGGACGATTGTAAATGTTCCGTCCGGGCCAATTTTTCACCTCTCTCAAATAGGATCGAAAAATGCACAGTCTAACTGATACCTGGGTCGGTTACGCCTCTATCATCTGTTTTTGTATGGCCTATACCCTGGTCATATTCGAAGAACAGATTCATATGCGCAAATCCAAACCCGTTATTTTGATCGGTTGTTTTATGTGGGCCCTCATCGGCCTTTACGAAGCCATGCATGGAGGCGATGGCCACGCGCATCACTTCGTAAAGGAGTTGATCGGAGAAATCGCGGAACTGTTTTTCTTTCTCCTCGTAGCAATGACCTATATCAACACTCTCGATGAAAGAAATGTCTTTAAGGCATTGCGAGCCTGGTTGCTCAAAAAAGGCCTGGGATTTAAAAAATTATTCTGGGCAACAGGAGGAATCACGTTCCTGCTTTCACCCCTTGCAGACAACCTGACCAGTGCCTTACTGATGTCCACCGTGGCGCTTGCGGTCAGCAATGGCAATGCCCGTTTCATTGTTCCCGCGTTCGTCAATATTGTGGTCGCGGCCAACGCGGGAGGCGCATGGAGCCCCTTCGGTGATATCACCACCTTGATGGTTTGGACTTCGGGAAAAGTCCAGACCATGGAATTCGCCTACCTGCTCTTGCCTTCCATCGTCAACTGGCTCATTCCGGCAAGCATCATGTATTTTGCCGTTCCCGATGAGTACCCTGAAGTGGGTGATGAAGAAGTGGAATTCAAACCGGGAGCCAAGATCATTATCGGGCTCGGTATTTTTACGGTTGCCACCGCCGTCTCCTTCCATCAGTTCCTCCACCTGCCCCCTTTCATGGGTATGATGTTCGGACTCGGACTGCTGATGATGATGGGTTGGTATTTGAAACGCTGGGGCGAGAGAAGACACCTGGAAAAACAAGGCATCCCCGAGGAGCGGAGAAACCGCCAGCGTTTTGATATTTTCACCAAGGTGGAAGGGGTGGAGTTTGATACCCTGCTTTTCTTTTTCGGCGTTCTCACCGCAGTGGGTGCGTTGCAATACATCGGTTATCTGGCACTAGCCAGCGCAAGCATGTATGGCACCCTCGGCCCCACGACCTCCAATATACTCATTGGTGTCCTTTCCGCCATTGTTGACAACATCCCGGTCATGTATGCGGTTCTCAAGATGGGGCCGGAAATGGGTCTCGACCAATGGCTATTAATCACCCTGACCTGCGGGGTGGGTGGCAGTCTGCTTTCCGTGGGTTCTGCGGCAGGCGTTGCGGTAATGGGTGTTAACCGGGAACATTATCACTTCATGTCCCATTTAAAATGGGCTCCTGTCATTGCGCTGGGTTATATGGCCAGCATTGGTTGCTGGTATCTGGTAACACCGCACTAACTTTTCAAACAAAGGCGGGGCAAAATGTTTTGCCCCGCCTTTTTATTCCCCCTATAGCCCCGACCCTTTTCCTACAACCACTCTTCCCAGAGTGAACACATACACCTTTGCGGCACCCTCTTTCTTTAAAATCTTTGCCGCCTCATTGACCGTTGCCCCGGTCGTGAATACATCGTCCACCAATAAAATATTTTTTCCTGCAAGCAGATCAGGGCGACTGACCTCAAAGGCTCCTTTAATATTACGGGCTCGTTCTGCACGGGTCAGGGTCGCCTGCGAACTGGTCGCCTTGATGCGCCGCAACAACCCTCCTGCAAGTGGAAGCTTTAAAACCCTCGCGACTTGCCGGGCAATGAGGAAAGCCTGGTCAAAACCCCGCTCCTTCATCTTGTTAAAATGCAACGGTATCGGCGAAACCATGAACCCCTGGCAAAATCCGGGGTTCTGTGCAAAATATTTTTCCAGCAAAAGATCCACTTCCGGGAGCACCCCCATCTGCTTGCGGTATTTGAAATGATGGATCGTTGTGCGCAAAACCGTATCATAAAATCCTAAAGATCGGGCCTGATCAAACTGATAAGGGTCTTGCCGGCAAACTCCGCACACAAATTCTTCGTGCGGATAGGCATAAGATAAATCTGCCGGCACTCCGCACTCAAAACAATACGGTGGACGAATGAATCCGATATCCGCCCGGCAGGGAGCGCAAAGGCAATGATCGCCCTCCTCTGAAATTTCAGCGTCACAGGAAATACAATTTTGTGGGAACACAAAATCCAGTATTTTCCTGAGCCCTCGCAAAACCTTATCGGAAGCACCACTCTTTGATGTCTGCATAACCCCTCGCTATACTGTCGGTATCAGCCTGAAAAATAAGGCCTTGAAGAAACCGATGTTTCTATACTTTTCCAGAAATTTTTATGCTAAAGTTCCTTCTTCAATAATCTCACAAAAAATTCTCGTAAAAAAAATCTGATGAACAAGAACATCGTCCAACTTACTAAAAAACACGTTGCCGGAACTTACGGCCGTTACCCGATCGCCCTCGTAAAAGGAAAAGGCGCAAAAGTCTGGGACAAGTCGGGAAAACAGTATATTGACTTTGTCAGCGGCCTTGCCGTTGACAACCTTGGGCATTGCCATCCAGCGGTGGTCGCGGCCATAAAAAAACAGGCTGGAAAGCTGATCCACGTTTCCAATTTATACCATATCGAACCGCAATCCCAATTGGCGGAGAAATTGACCTCATTGAGTTTTGCCGACAAAGTATTTTTCTGCAACAGCGGAACCGAAGCCAATGAAGCGGCGATCAAACTCGCCCGTAAATATTTTTTCGATCAGGGTCAAGCCGGGCGCACCGAAATCATCACCCTGCACAACTCGTTTCATGGCCGCACTCTCGGTGCGCTCTCGGCAACCGCGCAAAAGAAATTTCATGTCGGGTTCAAACCCTTGCTTCCAGGCTTCAAATATATTCCCTTCAATGATTTGCCAGCGGCCCGCAAGGCGATAACAAAAAAAACCTGCGCCATTATGGTGGAACCTATACAGGGAGAAGGCGGGGTGAATATTCCCGACTCCTCCTACCTCAAGGGGCTGAAAAAACTCTGCCGGGAACAGGGCGTTCTGCTGATTTTTGATGAGGTGCAAACGGGTTTTGGGCGCACAGGAAAACTGTTTGCCTACGAGCTCTACAAAACCAAGCCGGATATCATAACACTGGCAAAAGCATTGGGAGGCGGCGTTGCGATAGGTGCCATGGCAAGCACCAACCGAGTCATGAAATCTTTTGTACCGGGGACTCATGCCGCAACCTTTGGCGGCAACCCTCTGGCCTGCGCCGCCGCGCTGGCTTCATTAAAAGTAATCACCGAAAAAAACTTTTTGAAAAAAGTGAATGCAACCGCAGCTTATTTTTTGCAGGAATTGCAAAAAATCGCTCAGGCAAACCCTATAGTTAAAGAAGTCCGTGGCGTAGGGCTGTTTCTCGCCTTGGAATTAAAGCAACCGGGCGGTGACATCGTTATCGACTGCATGAAGCGGGGTTATTTGATCAACTGCATCCAGCAGAATATATTGCGGTTTCTCCCGCCGCTCATTATTTCCCGCAAAGAAATTGATGGTTTGCTTGTCGTGTTAAGCAAAAGCCTCGCCAAACTAAAAAAATGAAAAAAGACCTCTTATCCATCAGCGATTTTAGCCAGGAAGAAATTCTCGACCTGTTTGAAAAGTCTACGGACCTCAAGCAAAAACGCCAAAAAGGCATCCAGCATCGGCCTTTGACAGGTAAAACGCTGGGGATGATCTTCAACAAACATTCAACCCGAACACGCATATCGTTTGAAGTGGGGATGTTTGAACTCGGCGGCCACGCGCTGTTTTTGTCCGGCGACCAGTTGCAACTGAACCGGGGCGAAACTTTCCGGGATTCAGCCCAGGTGCTCTCTCGCTACCTGAGCGGGATTTTGATAAGAACCTATGACCACAAGGAAGTCATCGCTCTTGCCGAACATGCCACGATACCGGTGATCAACGGGCTCACGGATCTCAATCACCCTGTGCAGATTCTTGCAGATATCTTTACCATTAAAGAAAAACTCGGCGGCATAGAAGGTGTCAAAGTGGCTTATGTGGGCGACGGGAACAATGTCGCTTACTCCTGGATGATGGGTGCCGCGTTAATGGGGATGCACCTGGTCATTGCCTGCCCAAAAAGTTTGCGACCTCAACCGATGCCCCCTCTGAATGGAAACGGCAAGGTGGAAATTATTGAAGACCCTTTTGAGGCGGTCCAAAATGCAGATGTCATTTATACCGACGTTTGGATAAGCATGGGAGACGAAGATGCTGAAACAAAAAAACAGCTGCTTCTTGCTTACCAGATCAATCAGAAGCTGGTCGATGCCGCAAAAAAAGATGTCCAGGTCATGCATTGCCTGCCCGCACACCGGGAAATGGAAATCACAACAGAAGTTCTCGATGGCAAACATTCGATTGTTTTCGATCAAGCGGAGAATCGGCTTCATGTGCAAAAGGCCATCCTTGAAAAACTGATGTCCCTTTAAAAACTGTGATCTCTTTTGAAGTAATCAAGACACATAGTCACTCGTCAGCCCGCCTGGGTATTTTGACCACACCGCACGGAAAAATAGAAACCCCCTGTTTCATGCCGGTGGGAACTCAGGCAACGGTGAAAGCCCTGACCCCAGACGACCTGAAATCTTTCGGGGCGCAAATTATCCTCGGCAATACCTACCACCTCTATCTGAGACCGGGACACGACTTGATCCGCTCGCTAGGCGGACTGCATAAATTCATGAACTGGCCCCATCCTATCCTCACCGACAGCGGCGGCTATCAGGTTTTCAGCCTCAACGAACTGGCAAAGGTCACAGAAGAAGGAGTCACGTTCCAGTCACACTTTGACGGCTCTTCGCATTTCATTTCGCCGGAACGGTCCATAGAAATTCAGCAGGCCTTGGGTGCGGATATCATCATGGCGTTTGATGAACCCACGCCCCACACTGCGGGTCTGGACCAGACAGATAAATCCTTGATGCTGACCACCCGCTGGGCCAAACGGTGCAAAGAGGTATTGCACTCCGAGGACCAGGCATTATTCGGCATTGTTCAAGGCGGCATGTTCCCCGACCTGCGCAAAAAAAGCGCAGAGCAAATCATGGAAATTGATTTTCCCGGTTACGCGATAGGTGGGTTGAGTGTGGGAGAAGAAAAAAACCTATTGTATGACATCACCGAATACACCGCTCCGCTTCTGCCGGCAAACAAACCTCGCTACCTGATGGGGGTGGGGACTCCTGAAGATCTTTTGCGTTGCAGTTCTATGGGAATAGATATGTTCGACTGCGTCATGCCCACCCGCAATGCCAGAAATGGTTCTCTGTTTGTAAAAGGTGGAAAAATAAATATTAGAAACGAACAATACAAAACCGACCCCGGCCCTATCGAGCCGGACTGCACCTGTTATACCTGTAAGAATTTTTCCAAAGCCTATCTGCGGCATCTGATCATGGTGGGAGAAATTCTCGCCATGCGTCTTCTCACCCTGCACAACTCCACCTTCTACCAGCAATGGATGGCGAGCATCCGCCAAGCCATCGCAGACGATACTCCGTTCCACGACTAGCCTGTATATTACATGACAGATCCTAAATCACCCCAGCCCCT
>CAZEBI010000155.1:0-3843 GCA_964510355.1 uncultured Nitrospina sp.
ATAATGAATCCTTTTGTCTTCCACGGGAGTGGGCTACTAGCCGTGGGGGCAATTGGCAAAGCAGAATTAACCACAGGTCACGGAAATTTTTCTATCCCTTCTCTGACAATCTGGTAAACGGTTTGGCCGATCAGTTCCCCAAGCCGGGTATGCATGCCGCAATAATTTTGTTGCATCTCGCCGGATGAGGCCAGAGCAATGCAGTCGGTGCCTGTTCCGGTAGCAGGGCTGCCGGATTTGCGGCTTTTTATTTCCATCTCCATCAAAGCGCGGGTTTTGGCCATAGTGGCAACCTGAACAGCTTCCAGTTGTCCAGAGAGGTCTGGCAGGGCATTGGTTGCAAGAATTATATTGATGGTTCCGTGGGGATCGGGTTCATGCGTTTTTTCTACATCCGCTTCTTCGCCCACTGTGCGGGCATTGTCGAGACCAACGGTGCAAATCGCCTGCACCCATTGGGAACCGGATTGCAAATAACAGGTGCTGTATTTTCCTACTTCGGCGGTGGTCAGCATGCCCACTGCGTTTTCTGGTAGATCAAGATTTTTCTGCAAGTTCTGGAAAATTTTCGAGAGGTTCTTTTTCCCGTTGTTGGCCAATTGGTGATTAAAGATGCATCGGGTTTGGGTTTGCCCAGGGTTAAACGGTGCCCAACTCAAGACCCGAAATATTCCAGGAAAATGCACGACCAGGGTTTTTTCGCGCAACTCAATTTTCATCCGGGATATCAAGGAAGGACTTTGGCGATGAAAACGATGCCGACGGCGACGGGGGTGATATAGCGGATCAAAAATTTCCAGCTTTGTGCCCAGAGGAATCTGAATTTGTTTTCGTGTTTTTCTATTTCTTCGTGTGCGTTTTGGGTGCCCCAGACCCAGCCGACAAAAACCGCTGTCAGCATGCCGCCCAACGGCAGTAAATAATTGGAGGCGATGTTATCGACATGATTAAAAAAGTTCATGTCCAATAGCTTCATATCTGCCATGGCACCGAACGATAATCCGCTGGGAATGCCAAACGCAAAAATAGCGGACCCGACAAGCAGAACCGCTTTTTTTCGTTTCCATCCGCGCTGGTCGATGAAATAGGCCACGACCACTTCCAGCAGGGAAATCCCCGATGTGATGGCGGCAATGGCCAGCAGGATGAAGAAGATAATGGCAACGCCATGACCCAGCGGCATATTGGCAAACACGATGGGCAAGACGCTGAAAACCAGCCCCGGGCCTTCTGTGGGTTCGAGCCCCATCGCGAACACTGCCGGGAAAATGACCATGCCGACCATGAGCGCGATGAGGGTGTCAAACAGCACCACGTAAAGGGTGGAAGAGGCCAGGTCTTCTTTTTCCGATAAATAACTGCCGTAGGTGATCATGCATCCCATGCCTAAGCTGAGCGAAAAGAAGGCCTGCCCCAGGGCAATGAGCACCACGTTTGCATTGATCTTGCTGAAATCCGGTGTCAAATAAAAGCGGACTCCTTCCAGTGCGCCATCGAGGGTGAGCGCACGCAACATCAGTAAAAGCAGGATGACGACCAGAGTCGGCATGAGGATGTCGCAGGCCCTTTCGATGCCGCCATGCACGCCTTTTAGGACGATGGCGATGCAGGTTGCCATGAACAGTGCGTGATAGACAAGGGTTTCCCCGGTATTACCTATAAAGGTTTCAAAAAATACTCCCGCTTCTTTGGGGGAAGAAAAGCTCAATACCGAGCCGGTGATGGATTTTGCCACATAAGCGAATGTCCAGCCGCCAACGACTCCGTAAAAGGAAAGGATGAGAAACCCGGCGAGCACGCCCATATAACCGATGCCGGTCCAGGGTGAACCGGGTTTTTTAAGTTGGTCGAAAGCCCCGACCGGGTTCAAGTTGGTTTTCCGGCCCAGGGTGAACTCAGCCAGCATGATGGGGGTGCCGATCACGAAAATGCACAGCAGGTAAATGAGCACAAACGCGCCGCCGCCGTTTTCCCCGACGATATAAGGAAACTTCCAGATATTGCCGAGCCCGACCGCAGAGCCGGAAGCGGCCAGGATGAACCCTAAGCGACTGCCCCAGAGCCCGCGTTGATTATTGGTTTCGGTCTTCATGCAAATGGGGGTATATTTTTATGATGCACGTTTAATCCGTGGAGTTATGCCAACCTTTTGTAGTACGGAAATTTCTCATTGGAAAACAAAATAAAAAAAATCATAGAAAATATTCCCAAGCTACCCGGAATTTATATCATGAAGGATTCCCGCGCGGAAATTCTTTATATAGGCAAGGCAAAAATTCTGAGAAACCGGGTGCGTTCTTATTTCCAGAATTCGCGCACGCTTCATCCCAGGACAAGAATGTTTTTGGATAAAGTCCGTGATATCAAGTTTTTGACCACGGCAACAGAGGCCGAAGCGTTGATCCTGGAAAGCAATTTCATCAAGAAGCACCAGCCGCGCTATAACATTTTACTGAAGGATGATAAACATTACCCCTATTTGCGTTTGACCACGCAGGAGAAATTTCCACGGTTAGAAGTGGTGCGCCGGGTCCGCAAAGACCGGGCGACCTATTTTGGCCCTTATACCATGGTCAAGGAAGTGCGGGAAACGATCCGACTGATTTATAAGATTTTTCCACTGCGCCAGAGCAAAGACAAGCTGGATGGTCGAGCGGTACGCCGCCCCTGTCTCAACCATCAAATGGGGCGGTGCCTCGCCCCGTGTGCCGCAAAGGTCTCCCCCGGAGAATATGAGAAAGTGGTGCAGGATGTCGAGGGGTTCCTCAAAGGGAAAAACGCCACGCTCCTGAAAAATCTGCAAGCGGGGATGCAAGCGGCCTCGCAAGAAATGCGTTACGAAGAAGCCGCGATATTCCGCGACAAAATCCAGGCTGTGCAAACGGTGCTCGATAAACAAAAAATCATCTCCACCTCTTTGCTCGATCAGGATGTCATCGCCTATTGTTCCGAAAAGGATCAGGCCATGGCACAGGTCCTGATCATTCGCGCCGGAAAAATGCTGAGTGAAAAAATATTCAAACTCAAATCGCAAAACGAAATGCAAGAGGATGAAACGCTGGCCTCTTTTATCAAACAGTATTATGCCGAAGAGGTGGTTCTGCCGGCTGAAATATTATTGCCCCACCCGGTTGAAGATGCCGATTTGATCGCGGACTGGTTGTCGGAAAAAAAGGGAACCCGGGTGAAGCTGGAGGTTCCTGCAATCGGTAAAAAACGCGACTTGGTGAAAATGGCGGAAGAAAACGCGCGTTTCGCCATGAGAATGGAACGCGACAAGGGGGATGTGGGCACCCGTTCCCTGGAAGAGTTACAAACGGCTCTGGGCCTGAAACATTTCCCCGAAGTGATCGAAGGGTTCGACCTGTCCAATATATCGGGGCAACATGCGGTGGGTTCTATGGTGGTTTTCGAAAATGGCGTGGCGGAAAAATCAAAATACCGTCGTTACAAAATTGCCACCGTTAAAGGCATTGATGATTACGCCATGCTCAGGGAGGTGATGATCCGCCGTTACCGTCGTTTGCTCGAAGAAGGCAAGCCCCTGCCCAACCTGGTGCTCATTGATGGCGGCAAAGGCCATTTGAATTCCGGGCGTGAGGTTTTTGAGGCTTTAGGGCTCCTCGATCGAGTCGATCTCGCCTGCATCGCCAAGGGGAAATATCGCAATAATCTCGATACAGACGAGGTCCACTTATTATGGAAAAAAGACCCGGTGCTGTTTAAAGAGAACTCCCCCTCCCGATTTCTCATGCAACGCCTCCGCGATGAGGCGCACCGATTTGCCATTTCCTATCACCGCCGACTGCGCAGTAAAGAAGCCCTGAGTTCTCCGCTGGAAAA
>CAZEBI010000155.1:3868-6341 GCA_964510355.1 uncultured Nitrospina sp.
GGAATCGGAAAAAAACGCCGGTTACTGCTTTTGCAACAGTTTGGCAGCCTGGAAAATATCCGCAACGCATCGGTGGAAGAGCTGACCGCATTGCCGGGTATCACCTTGCCTCTGGCAAAAAAGCTGCGCATGCAGGGTGCCGACTAAACTGGATTTTCGGATATCACCTGGGTCGCTGAAAAAAGCTAGATATACCCGCTAAACTAAATTTGCGGTTTTACCGATAAGACAGCGTGTATAATGCCGAATACAGTCCGGAAACCCGGGCGCGAACCAGGGGGGTTTGAACGAATGCGTGGTCTTTCAAGAGCAATGAGTTATATTTTGAGCGGAATGTTGGTTTTTGTTCCTGCGACAAGCTGGGCCCAGGTGTCTGATGAGTTTCTGGCCGAGGCCAAAACGCTGGCAAAACTGGAAGATGGCTTTTTCAAGAAACGTTTGAGCAATGATTTAAAGGGTGCTTATGCATATCAGCACCCTGTGTATAAAGAAAAAATCTCGATAGAAGAGTTTTTATATTTCGAGGGCCGATTGGTGTCAGATTATCGCAAGGGAAGCCAGGCTCATATTTCGGGGGGGATGATTCCGCCTCTGGATTATATTAAAAAACACCCCGGCAAAAGGGATGTCCTCGGTTTTCCCCGCCCCTACCATTACAAATGGTTCGGCAATCCTTTTATTGAAGTGAAGCGTTATTCCCTGGATCGGATTTCCATCAGTGACGATGGTAAATATGCGATGGTGAAAATCATGCTCAAGGGCAGGGAGCGGCTGAACCCGGCATTAGTAAGAGGAGATATTTCGTTTGATATGGCCCGTCCTCATATCGACTACTGGGAAAAAGTGGATGGGAAATGGGTGATAACGGTATTGGTCGATCATTCTTCAATAAGCGGTGGAACCAAAACCTTGTATTTTATCCCCAATAATAATGATGCCTGGGAAAAGAAGGAATATGTTCATGTCGACCCGGTCAGCTTGTTGGCAGAACCCGACCCCGAGCGTCATGCCCTGAACGGAAAGCAGTAAGAGCCACTCGGCGTGGGGCCAGTGTGCCGCTACTTTATTTGGCGCGCAAAGAGTTGTGTTGATTTATGAGCCCTTGTTATCTGCTACCAGCGGTTCGCTGGTGGCCAAAATAATTTGAGATACCCTTTTAAATGAGTGTTGACCTGCCGTTTCATAGAGCCTGGTTGGAGCAAGAGGAACATCAGGAAGTTGAAGATACCCTGAACTCAGGCTGGCTGACCACAGGGCCTAAAACCCATAAATTCGAAGAAGCTTTTAAAGACTATATCGGTTGCAAACACGCTATAGCCTTGAATTCGTGCACCGCCGGATTGAACCTGATGCTCGCGGTGCAGAATTTTTCTGATGGGGATGAGGTGATCACCACTCCGATGACGTTCCCCGCCACCGCCAATGTGATTCTTTTGCAGAGGTTAAAGCCGGTGTTTGCCGATATCGAACCGGGCACCCTCACTATCGACCCGCAAAAAATAGCGGCTAAAATTACCCCGCGCACTCGCGCTATCATTCCGGTTCATTTCGCCGGCCACCCTTGCGATATGACCCCCATTCAGGAATTGGCAGACCAGCATAAACTCCTCATCATTGAAGATGCGGCCCATGCGCTGGAAACTCGCTACAAGGGAAAAAAAATCGGCAACCTTGGCAATGCGGCGGCGTTCAGTTTTTATGCCAACAAAAATATCACCACCGGCGAAGGCGGTATGCTGGTGACCAATGACGATGCCCTTGCCGAGACGCTGCGTGTCATGCGCTTGCAGGGGATCAGCCGCGATGCCTGGAAACGCTATGGGAAAAGCGGGTTCTCGCACTGGGAGCAAACCCTGGCAGGGCATAAATGCAATATGTCCGACCTCAATGCCGCGATCGGAATGCACCAGATTAAAAAGGTTGAACGGTTCATGACATTGCGCAAAAAATATGTGTCGATGTACGATCAGGCTTTTGCCGATGTGCAAGAACTCGAAACCCAGACTGTGCGAGACTATGCCACCCACGCCCATCACCTTTATGTGATCGCTCTCCATCTGGAACGCCTGACCATAGACCGTGATGGATTTTTAGATGCCATTCAATCTGCGGGTATCGGGGTAGCCCTGCATTATGTGGCTTTGCACCTGCAACCTTATTATGTGAAAAACTTCAACACCAAACCGCAGGATTTTCCCATCGCGTCTAATTATTCCGAGCGGGTCATCAGCCTTCCCCTGTACCCGAAAATGTCTGTAGCAGATGTCGAGCGCGTGATCGGGACCGTAAAAGACCTCATCAAAAAATTCAAACGCTAAGCCACTCCCGTGGCAGGGAACTAGCCAGAACTCCTCAAACCGTTTATACTTTCTGCTTGCCAAAAACGGTACCTCTGTCGGGTGAAGTTTAAGCAAGAGGAGCCTTATCAAACCACCCTCACCTCAATCCTCTCCCCTCAAGGGAGAGGAAGCAA
>CAZEBI010000156.1:0-6200 GCA_964510355.1 uncultured Nitrospina sp.
GTGGTGTTGACCTCCATTTTCATCGAAAAGGCGAATTCTGTTGCCAAAGCCATCAGCAGAACAAGAACCCATAGAACGATCATCAGGGCAATGCCGTTTTGATTAGAATCAAGCCTTTTCATTGTCGTCCTCTTTCTTTATTGAAGGTCTTGCAAATCCCATTCCAGAATTGAGTAAAACAATGATTGGGGGCAAAAAAACAGGTTCTAATTCTTTGTCGTCTTCCCCCGGTTTTGGCGGAGGAGTGACCCCAATCGTGAGTTCTACGGCGCGAGGAAGCGATACTTTATTGATTTTCTCAAAATTCAGTATCGAATTGGCTGTGCTCGAAGAGGGCAGGCTTTGCTCAAAAGGGTTCGTGAGTATCTGGTCGACCCATGCTCCGGAGAATTGCAGGGCCGTTTTGTCCGGGCCTGTCACCTCCTGAGGCGGCAATTTTTTCATTTGGTAGTAGCGGAATTTCATTTGGGCTACGTTCTCAGCCAATACAAAATATTGGGTGGAATCGGAACCAGGGTCAATTCTTGAAAATATACTGCCATCGGAAATATCGCGTTCCATCAAAATGACTCCGGACTGACCGGTTTCGGGGTGTTCGCCAATATAAAACTTGACCTCATGAACCAGGCTTGTTGGATCTGATGCAGTCAAGGGCGTGGCGAAGGTGACAAAGCGTATGGAGTTTGAATTGCCTTCAAAAGCCAGGATTCTTTTTGACGAGGTTGAATCCTGGGCAACGGGTGTCCCATCTTTCTGGCTGACAAATACCGGGTAAGTAGATTGAAGTTTTTGCCTGAGTTGCTCACTGATGATGCGCAGGCGTTGATAGATGTCTACTTTTT
Organism: uncultured Nitrospina sp.; assembly: GCA_964510355.1. Taxonomy (GTDB): domain Bacteria; phylum Nitrospinota; class Nitrospinia; order Nitrospinales; family VA-1; genus LS-NOB. Next base: position 843 of record CAZEBI010000156.1, read on the forward strand.
GTTCTCCTACATCCCGAGCCGAGATTCCAAGACGGACTCCCCCCAATCCCAAAGCGACAATGATGGCGACAATAGCCATCGATAGAATCAGTTCCAGCAGGGTGAACCCCGATTGGTTTTTAAACAGTCGTTTCATCTGAGTTCCTGAGATATTATTGACATCCGGCTCCAAAAACGAAAGTGGTTCCAGAAGGGCAAGAAGTGGAAGTTGAACTACTGCTGGCACCGCTCACGTTGCTGGTTCCTGATCCGCTATCACCCGTGGAAGCGGCGGGAGTTTCAGTAGTTTCAGACGTCTCACCTTCTCCACCGGAGCCACCTGGGGAAGCCCCTCCTGCAAATAATTTTTCCAAATAGGTGTCTGAAATCGGGTAGGTCTGGCCTGTAAGGTGAAGGGTTGCCAACTCGACATTGCGGGTTTGCCCCCTGTCTTCCCATGAGACTTTTAAAAGGACTTCCTGTAGCTGGATGCTTGCGGCGGGATCGTTCAATGGCGAATCATAGGGCGCGATATTGACTTCCCAGCGATAATTTTCTGCATTTTCAAAACTTCCGGAATATTCATTGGGCTGGAAATTTAACAATTCCAGTTCATTTATTTTTGAGTTCGCCAGGGTGACGCCCTTGAGATATTGACCGGAGAAATCCACCGAACGCACGCTTGCCGAAAACAGATTCAGCACGGCCAAAAAACCTCCTGCCATAATGGTGAGGGCGACCACAACCTCCAGGAGGGAGAATCCTTGTTCATTCTTCCAGTTGGCTGATTTTTGGTTTTCCGGTAATGGGGTCGATGGTGACCGCATAAATATTTTCCTCATCTTTGTCTTCAACAGATTTAAACCGGATGGTTCCTCCGCTGGAATTGCCCCGAGGATAAAAAAGAATCTTAATGGTTCCTTCGGTCAGGGTTTCGTTCGCCCTCTGGTAGTCAATGACTTTAACTGTTTCATCCAGCGATTTTGACTGTGTGGTCTCATCCTTCCTGGGGATCGTCAACCAATATTGGTTTTTGTTGATATCCACGTTAAAGATAAATAATGTTTTTCTCGATATGGCTTCGCTACGGGTGAACTGAAGCGCTGATGTGATCTGGCGAACTCCCGATTGCAGTTTGATGCGGTCCAGCGTGGATACCACGAAAGGGAGTGTCAACCCCGCAATCAGGCCCATCAAGACTAAAACCAGAATCAGTTCAATAAGTGTGAAGCCATTGGCCTCCCGTTGAACATCGCTACTCAAAGTTCTTCCAACTGACGATGTCTGTATCGTTTTCTTCACCGCCTTCTGTTTTATCAGCGCCGTAAGATATCAGGTCGTAGCTCCGACCTTCCTTGCCAGGTGATTCATAGATATAGGCGGCCCCCCATGGGTCTTTGGGGAGTTCTTTTTTTAAATAGGATTTTATGGCCTCAAGGCCTTCGTCTGTCGTGGGGTATTTGTGATTTTCCAGACGATAAAGATCCAGAGCCTGACCGAGAAGTTCGATTTGGGCCTGTGCGTCCTGTTGCCGGGCTTTATCGACATGACCGAAGAATTTTGGCACAACAGTTGCCGCCAATAGACCGATTATAACCATCACGACCATGAGTTCAATAAGGGTGAAGCCCTGCGTGCTAATGAGGTGTTGGGTTGATTGAGTTTTGCCCTTCATAGTTTTCCTTGTCCGGTTTGGGTTGATTAAAAAGCAATGTCGTTGGCACTGAAAATAGCAAGTAACATTGAAACCACGATAAAGCCTATGATCAATGCCATCAATAAAATCATAAACGGCTCAATCAGGGAGACAACCTGTTTGATCGACTGTTCCACTTCCTTGTCATACGTATGGGAAACCTTGGTTAACATTTCGTCCAGTGCGCCCGAGGTTTCTCCAACGGTGATCATATGCACCGCCATGGGAGGAAAAACTCCCGTCTCTTGAAGCGGACCCGATAAACCCTGGCCTCTTTTTAATGCCTGTCTAAGGTTGCCAATCGCATCGGCAATAACCCGGTTGATCAGGATAGACTGAACGATAGTCATGGCCTGCAAGATAGGCACGCCACTTTTCAGCAGGGTTGCCATGGTCAGGCTGAAACGCGAAACTTCGATCTTGCGGATCAGAGTGCCGAACAGGGGGAGTTTTAAAAGCAAACCATCCCACCGAAGCCGTCCCTTGTCGGTTCTTACATAGAACGTGAAGGCTCCCACGCACCCCAGCACTCCCAGAATCAATACGAGCCAGTAATTGATGATCAAATCGCTCAACCCCAGCATGATCTGGGTGGGGAGTGGCAGAGCCGCTCCCATATCTTCAAACAGTTTTGAAAATTGGGGAACGACAAAAGTGATGAGGACGATTACAGCGGAACCTCCGACAAAACTCAGGATGGCCGGATAAACCATGGCGGCGCGGATATTGGCTTTGAGTTCCACTGATTTTTCCAGGAACATTGCCAGGCGGGATAACGTTTCGCCGACTATGCCTCCGGCTTCCCCGGCACGGACCATGTTGATATAAAGTTTTGAGAAGACATCCGGGTGTTCTTCCAGGGCATCGGCGAAAGAGCTTCCTGCATGAACCTGCTTGCGAATGTCGGCAAGTATAGTACGCAGTTGTTCCGTCTCCGCCAGTTTGACTAACGTGGAGAGCCCTTCGTCTAACGTCAGGCCCGAATCTACCAGCGTGGCCAGTTGCTGGGTGAGAGTCATCAGGTCTTTGGTGGAAACTCTGGCGCCCATGCGAGGCAGGGAAAGTTTTAACCCTGAAGAAATTTTATTTTTCCCTTCTGCTACTTTGACGGGGAAATAATTGAGCTGGCGGATTTGCTGGATAGCAGTGTGGTAATCCGGGGCGTTAATATCCCCTTCAACAAGTTTTCCGCTCTTGTCCGTGGCTTTGTAGGAATAAACCGTCATGGTTTATGTGGTTGCCTCTTGATTAAAAAAATATTAGTTTCTGTCGCTCAGCGTCACGCGCAGAATTTCTTCGACAGTGGTGATTCCTTTTACGACTTTGTCCCACCCGTCTTCTCGCAGGGTGCGCATCCCCAATTTTCGGGCCTGGTCACAGATAGTTTGTGCGGTGGTTTTTTGCAGGATGAGTTCGCGAATCGAGTCGTCAACGACCAGCAGTTCGTAGATGCCGCACCGTCCCTTAAATCCGGTTTTGCTACAGGCTTTGCAACCTTTGCCATGATAAACCTTTATGTTTTCTTTATGCAGAAACCCTATCTCCGCTTTAAGGGTTGGGGTAAGAGGGGCTTCCTCTTTACACTCGGGGCAGATCACCCGTACCAATCTTTGAGCTAATATTCCCAGCAGGGCTGATGAGATGAGGAAGTTTTCGATCCCCATATCCAGAAGCCGGGTGATGGCACCGGCTGCGTCATTGGTGTGAACGGTGCTGAAAACCAGATGTCCGGTTAGCGCCGCCTGAATGGCAATATCCGCCGTTTCCGGGTCACGAATCTCACCGATCATGATGACATCGGGGTCCTGACGTACGATGGAACGCAAACCCCCGGCAAAGTTCAGGCCGATTTGTGCTTTGACATGGATCTGGTTGATGCCGCGCATCTGGTACTCTACCGGATCTTCAATGGTGATGATCTTTTTATCCGGCGTATTGATCTGATTCAAGGCGGCGTAGAGGGTGGTGGTTTTACCACTTCCGGTCGGGCCTGTGACTAAAAGTTTTCCATAAGGTTTCTGGATCAACTCTTGCATCTGCCGAAGTTCTTTTTCAGGGAACCCCATTTTACTCAGGTCAAGAACCAGATTGCCCCGGTCCAGGATTCTCATAACCACGCTTTCCCCATGCAATGTGGGAAGGGTGGAAATACGCATGTCGATATCCTTGCCGAGAATTTTAAGTTTAATGCGCCCATCCTGCGGCAACCGGCGCTCGGAGATATCGAGCTTGGACATGATCTTGATGCGGGTGGTGATTGCGGCACTCAAACGCTTGGGTGGCGATTCCATCTCGTGCAGGATGCCGTCGATACGATAGCGCAGTAACAGGTCTTCCTCGAAGGGTTCCAGGTGAATATCACTGGCACGGGATTCAATGGCCTGGCTGATGATATGGTTCACCAGTTTGATGACCGGAGCTTCGGAAGCCATATCCCGAATATGCTCGGTGCTGTCATCGAGCGAGTCCAGCCCATGCAGGTCGCCAGCCTGAATGCCACTGATCATGCGGTTCATGGTGGAACCGCCTTCTTGCGCATAATAGGTTTCAATGGACTCGAGGATGTCCTGCTCACTGCTTAAAACAATACGAATGTTTTTCCCCAGGGAGACCTTTAAATCTTCAATCGTGTAAAGGTCGAACGGATCATAAACGGCTATAACCAGGGTGTTGTCTTTAAGTTGCAGTGGGAAAATGATTTTTTCCCGTAAAAAGGTCTCTGTGATAGTCAGGCCCTCAACGGGCAGGCCGACTTTAGGGTATTTCCCTTTTTTGATATACGGCAGGCGCAGTTCGGTGCTCAGGGTTTCCAGCAGAACTTGTGTGTGGATATAACCATGGTCGGTCAGAGTTTTGCCCAGATAATTACCCGTATGCAGGTTATTGGACTTAACTTCCTCCAAAACCTTTTCGGTAATCTTTTTGTGTCGGAGTAGAATGCGTTCTACCGGATCAATTTTTTTCAACATAGCCGTTTATCTTCCTGAAATACGGGGCCTGGCTGGTGGCGGACTGCTTGCGCCAGAGACCCGGAATACTGGAGCCGATGCTTTCCGATTAGCCGGTTTAACCCTGGGGCGAACAGGAGGTCTTTTAACCGGAGTTGCTTTGAACTTTCTGGGGTCATATTTTTTATTCTTATGGAATAATAAAGTTCCTTCTCGATGAATTATTTTGTCCGCAGGGCGGGTGAGCAATCGCAGGCGAATTTTCCGCCCCTTTTTATCATCCAGAGTGACCGAGCCTTTTTCGATTTCTATCAATTCAAAATTACCGACAATTTGTCCCAGGGAATAGCCTTTTTTCTTCACCTTTTTTTGTACTACCTTGCCCTTTTCCCGGGTGGAATACTTCCCCTGTAAAATAGCAATTTTTGTGCCACCCAGTATCAAAACCCCTTTCAAAACCAGATTTGGGGGTGGCAATGCGGGTTTAGGTGGGGGAGCCGGGGCTGCCGGGGCCGCCGATGGTGGTGGTGGCGGGGGAATATATTGCTTTCGCTCTTTGCGAAATATATTGCCTTGCACCACTTGGGACATTGTTCCCGCATTGTAGCCAAGTCTGTTAACCTTCAATTTCTGTAGGTTTTTCGGCGATCCCATCAGCGAGGAGCCATCCACCCTGAGTGGGTAGGGGGGGTGGGTCCAGATTTTTACCGACAAGGTAGTCAGGAGAGCGATGGT
>CAZEBI010000157.1:0-6158 GCA_964510355.1 uncultured Nitrospina sp.
CGACATGAGGGTTGTGAAAACGAGTATTAAATAGTTTTTCAGCAACCTGCTAGTGTCCTCTCCTGACGCAGAGGCCTTTGCGTGAACACTTCGGCTACGCTCAGTACAGGCTCCGTGAAGCAATCCAGTGAAACTCTGGATCGCCACGCCGCTTTGCGGCTCGCGATGACGATACTGAAGGGTTTGATTTGTCATGCTGAGCTTGTCGAAGCATCTCATTTTTCTGCCTTATCGACTTACGCAAAGCCCCCCCCGGCTTACCGACAAGGGCCAAAATTATGACGGATTTTGCCCCGCCTGGGGAAACCCCCGCCGCCCGTTTTCTCCCCACTTCCAATCATAACTCTTTATAAATAAAAGAGTTTCTTTGTATCCGCTTTTCTTTCTCTTCTTTGCTTGCCTATGGTATGAAAATTGCTTTATTTAAATTAAGAAATAGTATTGCGGGCGACAAAGGCCCCTTTTAAAGCAGTAAACTTTTTGGAGAAGGCAAAGATTATGGACTTTCTGACAAATATGAAAATCAGTTCATCGGGCTTGGCGGTTCAGCGCAAGCGGATGGAAACCATTTCCAGCAATCTGGCTAATATGGAAACCACGCGGACTCCCGAAGGAGGGCCTTATCGGCGGAAAGATGTCTTGATCACAGCTTTGCCCCTGGCGGATGAATTTGGCAACACGTTTAAAAATGCGTTGGGCGACAGATTGACCAAGGTGCAGATCACCGATGTGATCGAAGATCAGTCAGAGCCTCGGTTGGTGTACAACCCGAGCCACCCGGATGCCAATGATCTGGGTTATGTTGCGATGCCTAATATTGATCAAATGACGGAAATCGTGAATATGGTCACCACGCAAAGGTCGTTTGAGGCAAATATCACGGCGCTCAATGCGTCCAAGGCCATGGCTCTCAGGGCGATTGACCTGGGCCGTTAAGGACAAAAATTAAAAACCTTTAAACTAAAATTCCCATGGAAAATTTTCAGGATTTCTTAAGACAGTTTGGCGAACGGTTCAACGAACTTTCACAAGGAAAGAAGGTTGCGGCTCTGTCTCTTGTAGCTTTGGCCATGGCATCTTTGCTGGTGATGTCTTTGTGGTTGAAGACTCCAGACTACCAGCTTCTTTATGCCAATCTTTCTTCTGAGGATGCGGGAGCGATTGTTGATAAACTAAAATCCCAGAAAATCCCTTTTGAACTTTCAAACCAGGGTAAGACCATTCGCATTGCTTCGGATATGTTGCATGAAGTTCGCCTGCAATTGGCCAGCGAAGGGTTGCCGGAAGGTTCGGATGTGGGCCTGGAAATTTTTGACGACACTCCATTGGGAATGACGGAATTTATCCAGAAATTGAATTTTCAAAGAGCCCTGCAGGGTGAACTGACTCGTACCATCAAAACCCTGGATGCGATTGCTCAGGTCCGGGTTCATCTGGTTATCCCCAAGGATAATCTGTTTCGCAAGGAAAAACCCAGGGGCAAGGCTTCGATAACACTGAAAATGAAATCCGGTAAAACCCTGACAGAAACCCAGGTGCAGGGAATTGTTCACTTGGTATCAGCGAGTGTCGGGGGCATCTCGGCGGAGGATGTAGTGGTGGTCGATGTGAAAGGCAATCTGCTTTCCGGCGGCAAAGGAGCCTCGGTTGAAGCGATGATGTCGTCATCCAATTTCAAACATAAAACGCGGGTGGAAAGAGCACTGCAACAAAATATTATCAAAATGCTGGAAGACGCATTGGGGATGGGGAAAGTGATCGCCAGAGTCTCGGCAGATTTGGATTTTGAAAGGGTGGAAAGAACCGAAGAAATTTATGACCCGGATTCTCAGGTCGTGAGAAGTGAAAACCTGATCAGCGAATCCTCTGCGGGCGCTGTGCCTCCTGGAGGCATTCCGGGGGTCCAGGCTCTGGTCCCGTCCGGTGAATCTCCGGGTGGAGTTGTCGGCCAGGCGGCAAAACGTAATAAATCAAATTCTGTTTTCAATTATGAAATCAACAAGGTCGTTCGCAGGGTCTCCAAACCGGTCGGCGAGATTTCGAAACTCAGTGTCGCGGTGATGATCGATGGCACCATAACGGGAGACCCGCCAACCTATCAGCCGCGATCCCAGGAGGATATGGACAAATACGCGCAAATCATCCGCTCTGCGGTAGGGTTTGACCAAGACCGGGGAGATGTCATTCAGGTTGAGAATGTCCAGTTTGACCGCTCCGAGTTTGAAGCGCAGAAGAAAGAAATTGCCCGGGCCGAACAGATTGATATGGGCATGGAAATCGGAAAACTGGTGGTGGCCCTGATATTCCTTATTTTGTTCTTCACCCGGGTCATCCGACCTATCATCAACTGGATGACGATGACGGTGGAAGTGATTCCAGAAGCGGAGCAACTGGGGGCATCGGAATTTGACGCAGTGGATGAAGAGAAACGTCGCTTGAGTGAAATGGCATCTGAATCGGCCCATGTTCGTGAATCGGTGGCAGAATTTGTCAGCAATGATCCTAAATACACCGCCAGCGTGATCCGAAAATGGATGCGGGAAAAAGAACCCGTCAAGGCAAAATCTTAAAGCGGAGAGGTAATGAGAATCAGTGAACGAGAAAAACCAGGCAAAAAAACTATTGTTGTGTGCAAACAATTGGAAGAAGATAGAGAGAATGTTATAGGTGGAGGAGAAACCCTTGTCTGATATACAAAAAACATTTGTTCTGAGTAATCTTACATCGGAGAAGGTTGAGAAAAAAGAAAGCAAATCTCCCCATGAGGCGCATTCTTTTGCGCTCAATGAGCTGAGTGTCCAGAGCTCTTCCATGAAGCGCGGGTTTTCCTATGATTCGGAGAACGCCCGAAACTTCGATCAGGGCAATGTCACGAGAGCTAAAGAGGGAGTGAAAGAACTTCTCAAAGATGCTTTGGATAAGGCCAAAAGGCAGGTTGTAGAGATTAAGGCTTTTGCCAAAAAAGAGGGTCACGATGCCGGTTATGCTGACGGGTTCAAAAAAGGAGAAGATGCCGCCCGTGAGGAGTTCAGTCCTTTTCTTGAAACGATACAGGATTTGATTACGGATTTGACCGGTTTTCGCAAAAACATGTACGACAAGCTGGAGCGAGAGATGATGGAGATGGTGGTCGACCTGGCAAAAAAGGTCATTCATTTCGAGTTTTCCATGCGTGATGATGCGGTGCAGGAGATGATCCGCCTGGCGGTTCAATCGGTGCTGGACCGGGAGTCGATGGTCATCAAGATCAATCCTGCGGACAAGGGCTATGCGGAAAGCTTTCGCCCTCAATTGCACCATCTGTTCAGTGAAATTAAAAATATTACTTTTGAGGCACATTCTGGAGTAGAGCGCGGGGGCTGTGTTGTGGAAACCAATTTTGGCGTGGTCGATGCGCGCATCGACAAACTGGGAGAACAGATGGATCGCATCCTCAATCTTGCCCCACCGGCCCCAGAAGAGCTGGCTGCGGCGGCAAATATTCAAACGGAGGTTTCCGATTCCGAGCCAGGACCAGAGCAGAACGAAATTTCAGAACCCGAGCAGGGAGAAATTTCAGAGCCTGAGCAGGACGAAACTCCAGAGTCAGAAACCGATCCAGAAACCGAGCCCCCTAAAGAGACGAGTTGAAAAATTATGGATGCCGTTATTGATTTAAAAAAATACAGTTCATTTATCCAGAAATCCGATTTCGTCAAGAAAACGGGGAAGGTAAACCGGATCATTGGTTTGATCATTGAGGGCGATGGCCCGGCGGTATCGGTAGGAAGTCTTTGCACCATATATCCACAAAACCGGCCTCCCCTTCAAGCCCAAGTGGTGGGGTTCCGCGACCGAAGTACTTTGTTGATGCCTCTGGGAGATATTATGGGAATTGAGCCGGGAAGCATTATCGAAGCCACGGAAGAATCTCCCACCTATGGAGTCAGCGATAAGCTGGTCGGGCGAGTCATCGATGGCAACGGTCAGCCCATTGACGGCAAAGGACCGATTCCGTTAGGTACGGAATATCCATTGATGGGTAAGCCGTTGAACCCACTGGACCGAAAACGTTTGCGCGAGCCGCTGGATGTAGGAGTACGCGCTCTCAATGGACTGCTTTCTTTTGCCAAGGGCCAGAGAGTAGGGATTCTTGCTGGAACGGGTGTGGGTAAATCGGTTCTGATGGGAATGATTGCCCGCAATACGAGTGCCGATGTCAACGTGATTGCGCTCATTGGTGAAAGGGGCAGGGAGGTCAAGGAATTTATTGAAGAAAATCTGGGTGAAGAAGGCCTCAAACGATCCGTAGTGATCGCGGCGGCTTCCGATCAGCCTCCGCTTGTCCGACTGCGTGGGGCTTATATCGCAACGACTATCGCTGAGTATTTTCGCGACCAGGGAAACGATGTTATGCTGATGATGGATTCGGTCACTCGCTTTGCCTTGGCACAAAGAGAGATCGGTCTTTCTGTCGGCGAGCCTCCCACGACACGGGGGTTCACGCCTTCGGTGTTTTCCTTGCTACCGAAGTTATTGGAACGTGCCGGAACTTCTTCCGCCGAAGGTTCGATAACAGGGCTTTATACGGTATTGGTGGAAGGGGATGATTTGAACGAACCTATATCTGATGCCACGCGGGCCATCCTTGATGGACATATTGTGCTAAGTCGCGACCTGGCTATGCATAACCATTATCCTGCAATTGACATTCTCAACAGCGTCAGTCGCCTGATGATTGATGTCGTCTCCAAGGAGCATTATGATTTGTCCATGAAGTTCAAGGATATCATGGCGACTTATAAATCGGCTGAAGACCTGATCAATATCGGGGCCTATACTCGCGGCAGTAATCCCAAGATTGATCTAGCCATTCAAAAATACGAACTCATGGTGCCCTACCTCAGGCAGGAGATTTTTACGAGTGCTGACTGGCGGACCAGTATGAATGAATTGAAAAATATCCTGGAGGATTGAACTTGAGTTTCCGCTTCGAGACTATACTGCGTTTGAATAAGGACAAGGAAAATATCTTGCAGAAGGATATGGGACGGATCAACGCCCTCTACCAACAGCAACAGGATCGGAAACAGTTTGTGCAGGATGCCACCGAGAAAAGCAAGAATGAGCTCAACCAGAGGAAAAGATCGGGTATCAACGCTGAAACAATGATCTTGTATGAAAATTTTTTCCGAGGAACCCAGACCCAAGAGGTGAGGCAGGATAAAATAATCTTGGAAATCAGTGCCCAACTCGAAGCCAAGCGGCAAGAAATGGTTGAGGCCATGCGCAAACGCCGGACGATGGAAATTCTGAAAGAACGGGATATGTTGAAAGAGCGAAAAATCAGGGAAAGGAAAGAAACGGCTATTCTGGATGAGGTGGCTGCCAATCTCTGGATGCGAAAATTTTAAGGGACACATCATGAAGTTCAAAAAGTTCAAAACGATTTTTGGTTTTTTGATTGCGGCGGCTTTCATTTTAACGTCATATCTTGCTGGAAGCCCCGGCAGGGTTTATGCCCAAGTGAAACAGCTTGATGAAGGGGTGGAAGAGGTTCGGGAGAAAAAAAAGCTGTTCCCGATGGGGAAAGAAGAGGGAAGGGTTAAGGAAAAAGAAAAACTCCAATTACCCGGTCAAACGTCTGCTATCAGCCCCGAAACGTTTCGTATGATAGAAACCATAGAAATCAAGAATCGCGAACTGAAAAAACGCGAAGAGGAATTACGCCTCAAGGAAGTTCGCCTGGAAGCATTGGAAGCCAAAGTTCGCAAAGACCTGGAAAAAATTGAGAAAAGCATTTCTGAATCCAAAGAACAAATGGGAATTCAGGACGAAAAAACCAAGGAAAACGTGGCGGCTCTGATCAAGGTTTATTCCAGTATGAAACCGGAAGAAGCCGCTAATCTGGTTGAGGTCATTGAGGAAGATCTCGCATTGAAAATAATTTCAGGAATGAAAAGTAAAATAGCGGGGCAGGTTTTAAGTAACCTGGATGTTCAGGTCGCTAAACGCATCAGCGAGAAACTGGCTGGCAAGCGAGACAAACCGAAGGCCCCCGCCACAGGAAAATGACCCATTAAGCCGAGACAACTTTTTCCTGGCCAATAAAAGTTGTTGCTAACCCGCATACTGCATGAGTGCTTTCAAGTGAGGTAGAAGCCTTATCAAACCACCCT
>CAZEBI010000158.1:0-6143 GCA_964510355.1 uncultured Nitrospina sp.
TGAACCTCCCCCTGACCAGGGGGATTGAGGGGGTTGCTCTTTAAAGAGTTTTTCAGCAACCTGATGATCAATCCATTTTCAATTCGGAAAGATTGTTCACGCCATAGGCCAAACAGTAGCGGCGGATTCCTTCAATCACGTGCAGGGTGCAAGCCGGGTCAATAAAGTTGCCCGTTCCTATTTGCACCGCTTTTGCCCCCGCCAATAAAAACTCCACCGCATCTTCGCCGCTTGTTATGCCTCCGATGCCAATAACCGGAATCTGCACAGCCCGAGCTGTCTGATAGACCAGGTTTAAGGCAAGAGGTTTGATGGCAGGCCCCGAAAGCCCTCCCGTCCTGTTAGCCAGATGGGGTTTTCTGCTTGCCAAATCAATCGACATGCCAACAAAGGTATTGCACACGGACAAAGCATCGGCCCCGGCATCTTGAGCCGCCTTGGCCAGCAAAGTAATATCCGTAACATTGGGCGACAGTTTGACAATAAGGAATTTTTCGCTCACCTTTCGCACCGCAGAAACCACTTCTGCCAAAACGCCAGCATCGGAACTAAATTGCAAGCCGCCCTTCTCTACATTGGGGCAGGAAACATTCATCTCCAGAGCATCCAATCGTTCCACGTCAGATAAAGACCGGGCCATCGCCACATATTCCTCGGTGGTGTCGCCAAAAAAGTTGACGATGATGCGGGTATTGAAATTTTTGAGTTGCGGTAGTTTCTCAGATAAAAAAGCCTCCAGCCCAATATTTTCTAATCCAATAGCATTGAGCATGCCCGAGGAAGTTTCAATAACCCTGGGCACAGGGTTTCCGACTTTTGGCTTTAAAGAAAGCCCTTTGGTGGAAAATCCGCCAAGAGCATTCAAGTCCACCATCGAACTATACTCCAGCCCATAACCAAAAGTCCCGGAAGCCGCAATGACCGGATTGTTCAAACATAAACTGCCCAATTTGACCGACAGGTCCATAGCTAGATATTCCTTATCTTGTTGACAATTAAGGAGTTATCGGATACCTTTTCTAAAGGAGGGTCAAACATCCCTCCTGTTTTTATATCCTAACATTCGCAATCAAAGTTGTCCCCAATTTAATAAAACGAATTTTAATCCACAAACCCAGGGCCCCGATCATGCTGGAAATCAAAGAACAGGAAACACTGCCTTTCCCCGAAGACAAACAACCGGAGATCAATAAATATCATAAACGCATCGATGACCTCATTGAAGACGCAGAAATCGAAGCGGAAATCGAAGCGGAAAAAAAGATCCGGTCAAAAAATTCACGCATGTTCTCCATTTCCATGATCGGTATCGTGCTTTTAGGCTTGGTTTATTTCCAGATAAATTACCAGACCGTTGCACCGGAAAAAGAAGCCTCGGTGAAAAAGGCTGAAACAGCAGAAGAAAGATTGGCCAAACAGGTTCCTGTGGTAGAAGATGGCGGCATCCCGGTTCCGCCGTCAACAGATCTTACCAACCCATTCATCACACAGCCAAAAACCAAAAGCACAACACCCTCAACCCCAGTCAAGCAAGTAAAAAAAGCACCCAAAATAAAAAAAGTATCCCCAAAAAACTCTAAAGCAAAATCGGTCTCAAAAAAAATATCCGCACCCGCAAAAACTGAAAATACAAAATTCTTTATTCAGGCAGGTGCATTCGGCGTCAAGAAAAATGCGGATTCATTATTAAATCAACTTAAGGCCAAAGGTTTTTCACCTTCCATACAAATGCGGTCGCAAAAAATGAACCAGCATGTTGTAACGGTAGGAAACTTTGCCAGCACAAAGGCGGGCAACTCTACACTCAAAGATCTCACCCGCAAAGGATTCAACGCATCCTTTTATAAAAATTCCGACAATTCATTGCGCCTTAAAGTCGGTCAGTTCAAGAACATTAAAGCTGTCCAGAAACTACAGGACAGCCTGAGTTTAAAAGGCTTTTTGTCCGAGTCGCACAAGGCAAACGTGCCGGTTAAAACCTATATCGTACAATTAGGCGTTTTCCCCAACCGCGAAAAGGCACGCCTCACCCAGGAAAAACTAGCCCGGGCAGGATACCCAAAAGCATTCCTCCGCTAGGCGCGGGGCCAGTGTGCCGTCGCTTTATTTGGCGAGCAACGAGTTTTCTCGGCGCAATCGAGCCACTACCCAGTTGCAACCCCAGCCAACGGCCGGTGGTAACAGGCAGTAACATTGCCAAGCTGACAGAGAGTTAACTCGGCCTAAAGAAGAACCTTTACCTGATTGCTCTTTGTTGGGGGATACAGCAAAGGTTCATCACGCCGAGAAAAACGGTTGCCACCCCCCTCACTTTATTGCAAGTTGGCCCCACGCCGAGTGGGTGGTATGATGCGTTATTTGTTTTTCAGTTAAGGCCTAAATTGCTCGATATTGTACAGATCATTGCCGGACTGGCACTTTTATATTATGGCGGAAACTTTCTGGTAACAGGCAGTGTTCGCATTGCCCATTTACTGAGAATCAGTCCGTTTGTAATTGGGGCCACCGTCATCGCCTTTGGAACCTCCGCCCCCGAACTGGCTGTCGCGCTTCTTGCAGCCTTTAAAAATAGTTCAGAACTGGCTATGGGCAACGTCATCGGTAGCAATATCGCCAACATTGGCCTTGTGCTTGGTGTCACGGCTTGCATTGCCTCCCTATCCATCGCACCCGCACGCCTCAAGCGGGAATCCCCCCCACTGTTACTGGCTTCCCTTCTTATCGTAGGAATCGCCTGGGATCTGGAAATCAACCGCTATGAAGGGCTTTTCATGGTTTGTCTGCTCCTGCTCTACATCTGGCGGTCATTCAGTCATAAAGAGGATCTTGCCGAGGAACTGGAAGATGAGGTCTCCCTTTTTGCCGGAAAAACCCGCCCTTTTCAAATATTATTGATCATCATAGGACTTATTCTGCTGGTTGGGGGGGCCAAGCTTCTGGTCACAGGAGGTGTGGGCATCGCCCGCAACCTGGGAGTCAGCGAGTGGCTCATAGGCATTACCATCGTTGCTGTGGGAACCAGCCTGCCGGAGATTGTATCCTCCATCATCGCCGCAAAACGGGGTCACGGAGAAATGGCAATCGGGAATATTTTTGGCAGCAATATCTTCAACATCCTGATGGTTTTGGGCCTCACCGCAAGTATTCATCCATTACAAATCAAAGAACCCATCCATCCCGATCTGATTATTACCACCGCCATCACTCTGTTCTTGTTGGGGCTGATAAGATACGGCAACCATTCTCTGGAAAAACTAAAGGGGGGAATGCTGATTTTTGTCTACTGTGCTTATATCGGGGTGAAAGCAACAGGAACTCTGTAAACTCCGCTGGACCCAGTGTGCCGTCGCTTTATTTGGCAAGAGCAAAGAGTTATCTTGGCTCGAAGAGTCTTGGCTCGAAGAGTCTTTGCTATCGGCCTTTGTTGGCTCACCGAATCAGGCAGGTGACTTCGGTTTTATATTCTTGAATTTCCATAGCTGTTGCTTGTAATAGGGGTCGTTAGGCCTCAGCTTGAGGGCCTCTCGAATTTTTTCCACAGCCTTTTCAGTTTCTCCCTGCACATAAAATATTTCTGAAAGCGTATCGATGAATTCAGGACGCTTGGGAAAAGTTTTCAGGGTATAACTCGAAAGCTCGAAAGCCTTTTTCAGTTTGACACTTTTCTTTGCGTACAACCACGCCAGACGATTCATCGTCTCATAATTTTCAGCATTCAAATTCAAGGAAGTTTCACAATGTCTCGTAGCGACTGTAAAATAACCCTTCTTCGTATAAACATTACAGACCGCAAAAAAGACTTCAGGGTTGTTCGGCTCCTTTTTAGAAATAGGCAGAAGTATTTCCAACGCCTGATCCAGTTCCTTTTTCTCAATCAGCGCCAGAGCCAGCCCCATAACGAAACTCGCGTTTTTGGGCTCCAGGTCCAAAGCTTTTTTGAATTCATCCTCTGCCAGATCCATTTTCTCTCTTCCCAGCAATACCACTCCCAACTCATAATGAGAAGGCCCGTGCTTGGCATTCAAGGCAATGGCGTTGGACAACAAGGACTGGGCACGGCTCCATTTTTTTTCACCCGAAACCAGTTTGCCTAACTGATAATGGCTTCCAGCATCTCTCGGGTTAAGCATGATGGCTTTTTCCAGCGCTTTCTGAGCCTTATTATTCTGCTTTTGGTCTGCGTAAATTTTTCCTAACCGTGCCTGAACCACAGGGTTGTCCGATTCAAGAGTTTCTGCGACTTTGTAGGTTTCAAGCGACTCTTCCAGCATCCCTTTGGTGTAATACCAGTCGGCAAGACGGATTTGCGCAGAGAAATTTTCCGGAAACAAATCCACCGCTTTTTTGAAAGATTTTACCGCTTCACCCTCCTTACCGCTTTCCAGAAGAAGTTTGCCCAAAGTCAAGTGCAAGCCGGGTTCATCACTTTTGAGTTTTATCGCTACGTTGATTTCAGCGATGGCCTTATCATATTTTTTTTCACGGTAATAAAGAACATTCAGTGCCTCATGAGGCTTATAAGAATCTGCATCCAGCTTCACACTCATCGCAAGCGCTTCACGGGCTTTCGCCAGCTCATCCTGTTCCAAGTATAAAATACCCAGATTATAGTAAGTGGTTCCCTTTTCCGGGGCAATTTCCAGCGCCTGATTATAGGACGCTATCGCTTCTTTCAGTTGCCCTTTGGCAAAATAAGTTTTTGCCTGCTTGACGCGGTACTCATCATTGGCCGAGTTTAAATCAATAGCCCGCTGGAACTGAGCCAGAGCATCGTTGTAGCGTTGGTCCGCAAAATAAATATCTCCGAGTCCAGCATATACTTTAGGCTCGACCCGGGAAACGGTCAGAGCTTTTTTAAAAACAGTTTCCGCGTCGGCATAACTTTTTTCAGCAAGCAGCTTGTAGGCATTTTCGACCAGAGGGTTCAGGTCATCCTCTTTTTGCGGGGCAAACCAGGTCACCCCGGCAATCGCCAGAACAACAGCCGCTATTGCCGCGATCTTTTTCCATTGAAAAACGGGCTCACTTCCGGCAGAGGGTATTGGAGCCGTGGAAACTTGCACTGATTTGGGAACAGGCCTTTCCAGTGTTTCCATTTCCTCTTTCACCGTTTTGGGGGGAGCATCGATCATCTTGCAGCGGCCCTCGAAGTTGGAGCCTTCATCAATGACCAAATGATAGGTGGATATGTCGCCCAGCAATCGGCTATCGTTCATCAGGGCTACCTTATTCTCCGCAAACAGGTTACCCTGAATAAAGCCCATATTACTCACGTCATGAGTTTTAATATTTCCAAGTATCTTGCCCGACTTGCCAATAACAAAATGACTGGAGGAGTATATTTCGCCCTCAAACTCCCCATCAAAGCGAACCGCACCCTTCACCCAAAGAGTGCCCTTGAGCCTGATTCCCTTTTCAAAATAGGAGTCCATTAGATCACGCAAAAAATGTTAGACAAAAATATAAGAACTGGAATGGTTTGGATAGTATCAAATAATAGAACAAGTTACAACCGTGTGCGAACAAAACACCTGCTTGCAGGCTGGTATTGTTCTGCACAATTTCAGGTGAACGTAGACAAATCAAAGGTTCAGGGTCGATGACCCAATGATTGGCCGGTTGAAAACTTGACTTATAACTGTTAGGTTATGCCTTTTCGTGGCTTCCGCTTATAGGGAGTCCCACCCGATTCATCATCTTTTTTAGCAAGGAAATACGTATGCCCAGAGATCAAAACCGCGCCTCCAATGAATGCCGAAAAGTCAAAGTTATCAAAAATTACACCATGCACCCGGCGGGTTCTGTTCTCATTCAAATGGGAAACACCAAAGTCATTTGTGCCGCCACGGTTGAGGAAAAAGTCCCGCCCTTTTTGCGAGGCAAAAAAAGCGGCTGGGTTACGGCAGAATATTCCATGCTCCCCTCTGCCACCAATACCCGCACTTCTCGAGAGGCTTCCCGTGGAAAACTATCAGGCAGAACCCAGGAAATTCAAAGGCTCATCGGTCGCTCACTGCGCACGGTCATCGACCTGAAAAAATTAGGCGAACGCACCATCTGGCTCGACTGCGATGTCATTCAGGCCGATGGGGGCACCCGTTGCGCTTCCATTACAGGAGCCTTCATGGCAACGGTTCTGGCCT
>CAZEBI010000159.1:0-6131 GCA_964510355.1 uncultured Nitrospina sp.
ACTGGATAAGGTGTTATTGAGAATGCTGTTGGTAGCCATAATTTTTTCCTTCCCTGAGGTTTTTATCGCACATTTCGTTGTGCGGAAATCATAAAGAGGCGACCTTTTTATGATTCGCTTTTATTTTTCTTTAGTAAATTACTTGCCACTTGCAGGAACTCCCTGGCCTGCTCATAGGAGTCGGGGGCGGAGTTTGCCGCACGATGATTCTCAATGGCGGCAGTCAGCTGTCCTTGAATTTCCTGCAGATGGGTTTTTAAGGCAGTGGCTCTTTGTTGTAAGCGGATTATGATTGCCAAAGCGTTTTCCAGAACCATCAACCCTTTTTGGGAAGAATGGAGGGTTCCCAGCCCCAGAGTTTTTGCGGTAATACGGGGGATATTCAGGCGGGTGTTAAGATTGATCCGGTTTTCACCGTTTGCTCCCACAACCAGGTAGGAATGCATTGTTGTTTTTACTGAAACGGATAACGAACCATCGAGAAGTTTTTGTCCCTTGTGGTTGAATGTTTCTGCCACTTGGCCCAACTCCCGCAACTTCAGGGA
Source organism: uncultured Nitrospina sp. (assembly GCA_964510355.1). Classification (GTDB taxonomy): domain Bacteria; phylum Nitrospinota; class Nitrospinia; order Nitrospinales; family VA-1; genus LS-NOB. Next base: position 546 of record CAZEBI010000159.1, read on the forward strand.
GGTTTTGACTTCCAATAGGGCCTTTTCTTCCAGCTTGGATGCCGGGGAAACCCATTGTTTGAGCTGGGACAGGATCGCTTCAACCTCGTTGCAGGCATTTCCCACTACAGAGACCAACTCCATTCCCAACATGACATTGTGAATGGCCTGATCCAGGTTTTTAAGGTTGGTATCCGGGCTGGAGAATTTTAAAAATTCCAATCCGGGAACTTGCGAACCGGACTCGGTATCTCCAGTTTTATACGCAGACATTGTTTTCTGATTCATGACAGACTCCTGACGTTAGATGGATTAAATCGGTGAATAGAGCGATTAAGCCAGTAACTGTAGGATTGACTGTGGAATCAGATTAGCCTGACCAACCATTGCCGTTGCAGATTGCACGAGAATCTGGTTTCGGGTCAGGTCCGCGATTTCCTTGGCGATATCCGCATCTCGGATAGAGGATTCCGCGGCTTGCAGATTTTCAATTGAAACAGAAAGGTTTCCCACCGATCGGGTCAACCTGTTTTGCACCGCACCCACCTTACCACGGGCCTGGGTGACGCTGGAGATAGCCGTATTGATGGTGTCAAGAGTGGTCAAGGCTTCCGCCGCCGCTGTGACAGACACGGTATCGATTCCGAGACTTGAGGAAGTGACTGCGGTGAGGTTGATTTGTTCATTCAGGTTAATCCGGCTGTTGACACCACTGTCGATACCGACCTGGATGAGAACCTGCTGTGAGCTCACTACAGTAGAAGCCAGAGAACCATCTACCAGTCCTTGTCCATTAAACTGCGTGGTTGCCGCAATACGGTTGATTTCATTACGTAGAGCGGTGAACTCCAGTTGGATGGTCGCACGTTCGGTTGATCCTACGGTACCGGTTGCGGCCTGAGAAGCCAGTTCCCGGAGTCGGATCAGGATGCTTGATTGCTCGTTGAGCGCACCTTCGGCCACGTTGATGAGGGCGATACCGTCGTTTGCGTTTCGAACTGCCTGGCGTAAACCACGAATATCAGAACGTAAGGCTTCTGAAATGGCCAGTCCAGCCGCATCATCAGCACCTTTGTTGATCCGGATACCCGATGAAATACGCTCTACTGATTGTGCAAGGCGGTCACTGTTGATGCCCAAGATTCTCTGAGCGTTGAGCGAAGCTATGTTGTTGAAAATTCGTATGGCCATATTCCTAATCCTCCACCAAGAGTTGGAACTACATTGTTGCTAATATTCGGTTTTAACGTGTACTACTGCCCCTGAAGAGTCTTTATTTAGGGTGGCCTGTCCTCAGAATTCCACCTTTATTTTCAAACCCGTAAACCAAAAGCTCTGGATTTGTCAATGCGCTTTGCTGCTCTGCAATCCTTGAGAACAACTCTGCTTAATTACTGTTATCGGTGGAAAAGCTTAGAACTTTAATAGAAATCGGAAAAATCAGGAACTTTCTTTGCGCCAGTTTTTTTGTGGAATATCAATGTTTATGGCGGCTGTTTCAGGGTGGGCAATCAGGTAGTCCATGACGCTTTCAAGATTCAGGGGTGAGTCAGGAGAGTGGGGAAGATTATTAAAAAGCTCCTCCATAAGCTTAAAATCGCTGTCCGTATCCACCGTCAGGCGGAAGGTGCGATCTTTCAAATAATCCGGGGCATCAATACGCTTGATCCTGAAAGAAGAAGGGTGGTCATGAAACCAGGTGGTGACATGCTCGCGATAGATAGAGCCTTTTGCCAGTTCACCGATCTTCTTCAAGGCAGTAAAACGAATGACTTCGCAGGCGCTTCCCAGAGGAACGGGGTCCAGGGGCAGGGTGTAATCGGCTTTGTCTTGCATATGCGCCTGAATTAATGAGCGCAGGAGCGGTATATCTATAAGGGGGTTGTCGCCACAGACCCGAACCACCTGTTCGGTCTGCACACTTTCGCCCGCTTTAATGAAGCGGTCCAGAACATCTTCTTCCGATCCTTCAAAAACAGGGATACGGAGTCGCTGGGCAAACTCGATCAGCGGGGTTTCCGATGCTTTTTTGGGGATCGCCAGAAGGATGCGGTCAATTTGCGCCACTTGTTTTAAACGAATAATGATATGCTCCAGCAGGGGGAGGCCGGCAATCGGGCGCAGGCTTTTACCGGGAAACCGGGTCGACCCCATTCGGGCTTGAATGATAGCGGTGACAGAAACCATTTTTCTATATGTACAGGTATAGGGTTCCTTAAAAACCGATATTGTAACCTTTCAATAGTGATTTGTAATGTCGAATTCGATTCGTCCCCTCATCCGACCGCCACAATTAAAACAGGGTGATGTGGTGGGTGTCGTGGCTCCTGCTGGCCCGGTGGACAAGAGCCAGTTGGAAACCGGGTTGCAGGTGATCCGGGGCATGGGGTTTGAACCCTTGCTGGGCCAGCATGTCCGTGCCCGTTGCCGTTTTATGGCAGGCCCTGACAAGGACCGGGCTCAGGATCTTATGGATATGTTCCGCAACCCCAATGTCCGGGCAATTTTCTGCGCCCGGGGTGGGTACGGTGCCAACCGTGTTCTTTCTTATCTTAAGCCCAAGGTGATCCGGGCCAATGCAAAAATAGTGGTGGGCTCCAGCGATATCACCTTATTGCTAAACTTTCTGGTGCAAAAATGCGGACTGATTGCGTTTCACGGCCCCATGGTCGCTGGGAGTTTTGGGCGCACTAAGATGAAACACTCGCAATTTAAGGCGATGCTGACCGGCTCTGCCAAAGCCAAGATGTTGTACGCTCCGCGAGCGAAAGTTTTTTCCCCGGGAGTGGCCCAGGGAAAACTGACCGGCGGTTGCCTGACCTTGTTATGCCGCTCGTTGAACACTCCCTATGAAATCAATACCCGCAACCGGATTTTATTGATCGAAGATGTCAACGAACCGCTGTACCGGATTGATGGAATGCTGTGGCAATTAAAAAATGCGGGGATGTTTAAAGGGGTGCGCGGGATTATTTTTGGGGAAATGGTCAACTGTGGTCCGCAACGAAAAGGCGATGGCACGTTTGCAGATGTCCTGGCAGATCTTTTTCCCCAGCCGGGGTTTCCCATCCTGGCTCATTGTCCCATAGGCCACGGCAAAGAGATATGGACCCTTCCTTTAGAGACATCGGCTACTCTCGATAGCAAAGCTAAAACACTTGTGCTCAAACATTGCGGAGTCAAGGGTTAGGCGGCCTGACGGTCACCCCTTTGGCTTGCAGGAAAGTTTTGGTTTCCTCAATGGTGAATTCCTTGAAGTGGAAAATGGACGCGGCGAGCACCGCAGAGGCTTTTCCTTTTACAATGCCTTCATATAAATGCTCAAGGGTTCCTGCTCCTCCCGAGGCGATAACGGGAATAGTGACCGATTCGGCAACGGTGCGGTTGAGTTCTATATCGTAGCCGGTTTTGGTGCCATCGCGGTCCATGCTGGTGAGCAAAATTTCTCCTGCTCCATGAGAGTCCATTTTCTGTGCCCACCTTTGCACATGAATTCCAGTCGGATTTCTTCCTCCATGTGTGTAGACCTCCCAGACGGGAGTTGAGTCGGATTCCTGCAACAACAGTTCCGGGTATGCCCATTCAGTGGGTATGACTTTGGGTTTAGAAGGCTGCACCTGCCTGGCATCGATAGCGACCACGATGCATTGGCAACCAAAACGTTCTGCCGCCTGTTGCACGAAATCCGGGTTCTTGACGGCGGCGGTGTTGATGGCGACTTTGTCGGCACCGGCTTTTAGAAGATTACGAATATCATCCAGGGTGCGCACGCCTCCTCCAACTGTCAAAGGCATGAATACTTTTTCGGCAGTGCGGGCGACCACATCAAGCATGATATCGCGTTTTTCGTGTGAGGCGGTAATGTCTAAAAAGGTAAGCTCATCGGCACCTGCACTTTCGTAGGCAGAAGCGATTTCAACCGGGTCGCCGGCATCGCGCAGATTGACAAAGTTGACACCCTTGACCACGCGACCATCTTTGACATCCAGGCAGGGTATGATGCGTTTAGCTAGCATGGAGAGTTTTCTGTGTGATTATTTTTAACATCCAGAGTAAAAAGTGCAACCCGAGTAATTCTTCGTTTTGTTTTAATAAAAAAAAGCAAATCCCCCCAACCCCTGTGATACTCCTTCCTCGGCTTTCATGCCCCGAAGCGGGTACTTCGTGGAAGGGGGAGTTTCAATGGACCCCTCTTTTAAAAGAGGGGCTGGGGTGATTTAGAAACCTTTTGTGCAATATGCGAATTAGCAAGCATCGAGAGTGTCCCGCGCTTTCTTAAACGAAAGCGTTTTGTCGTATAGAGCTTTGCCGATGATCATCGCTTCCACGCCATAGGGTTCCAGTTTAGCCAGGTTTTTTATATCTTCAAGGCAACTCACCCCACCTGACGCGATCACAGGCAATTGCGCGGCTTCTGCAAAAGTCTTGATGCTTTCCAGATTGGGGCCTTGAAGCATACCGTCACGGCTGATATCGGTGAAGATGAACCCGGCAATTCCATAGCCCCGCATTTTTTGGGCGAGGTCGGTGGCTTTTTGCTCGGAAACTTCCACCCAGCCTTTCACAGCCACTAAACCATCTTTGGCATCAATGCCGACAATGATTTTACCGGGGAAACGTCGGCAGGCTTCTTCTACAAATTCGGGTTCCTTCTGGGCAATGGTGCCCAAAATGATCCGGTATGCACCGGCTTTAACATATGTTTCAATCGTTGCAAGGGTGCGGATTCCTCCGCCGACTTGTATGTCCACGGAACTGCCGTAAATAATGTTCTTTACAATTTCAGCGTTGATGGGCGAACCCTGGAAGGCGCCATCCAGATCTACAACATGAATGATCCGCGCCCCTTCCTCGTCCCAATGGTTGGCCATTGCGACAGGGTCATTGGAATAGACGGTTTCCTGATCCGCTTTTCCCTGTGCAAGACGCACGCACCGTCCTTCTTTTATATCTACTGCGGGTATTATTTTCATTAGAAACTTTGATCTATAAGGTTGCAAAATAAACAGCGATATTAACAGATTATAAGACATTTCACATCTTCAACCTTGTTTGCCAAGTCAGAAATTGCGTTATATAATCCACCACTAGGCGTGGGGCCGGTGTGCCGTCGCTTTGTTTGGCGAGCAAGGAGTTGTCTCGGCGCAATCGAGTTCTTGCCCAGTTGCATCCCGCGCCGAGTGGGTACTAGTAGGTTGCGGAAAAACTATCTCGTTCATGTCGGGTCAATTGTTTACCCCTCCCCCCTTGTCAGGGGGGAACCGTGCCTCCCCCTGACAAGGGGGATTGAGGGGGTTGTTCTAGCAGTCTGCCAGTGAATTTTTATATTAAAGGAGTGATTTTGAAAGCCAAACAAACTGAACTGACTGGGGTTTTGCTCATTGAGCCTGCTGTCCACCTTGATTCGCGGGGACGGTTTTTTGAAAGTTATCAAAAGGAAAAATACCGCGCAGTGGGAATCGAAGAAGATTTTGTTCAGGATAACCAGTCGCTCTCCGAAAAAAATGTTTTAAGGGGGCTTCACTACAGGATAGAACCGGAACAAGCCAAACTGGTGCGAGTGATCCGAGGCAAGGTGTTTGATGTGGTCGTTGATATTAGAAAAGG
>CAZEBI010000160.1:0-5769 GCA_964510355.1 uncultured Nitrospina sp.
CAAAAGTGCATTATCCACACTTTTCGATGTGTCCACAATTTCGGGGGAAGATCAACCCTCCCCTGCCCCCCCCCTATGAAGGGAGGGGATAGTAGAATCCAAACCCCCTCAGTCCCCCTTGTCAGGGGGAAGATCATTAAAGTGTTGCGCTTGAGGGCTTGGCCTGCTCCACGGGCAATGCAGTACCGGCCCTACGCCTAGTAGAAATAGTTTTGAATCTGGAGTCGAGTCCGGTATGATCCAAAAAACTTAAAATCCCCGGATACCCGTTATGCTAAAAGTTCATTTTGAAAGAGAAAATCGTACCATTGAGGTCGAGCCGGGAGAAAACCTCCGGCAAGCGGCAATCCGCAATAAGTTCAGCATTTACGCTCATATCCACAAAATCCTGAACTGCCGGGGCCGGGCTCTTTGCACCGCCTGTACCGTCCAGATCATTGCAGGAAACGTGGCTCCCCGGAATGAAGCTGAAACAGAAAAGCTCGCTAAAAAGCCAACAGATTTCCGTTTGGCCTGCCAAATCACGGTCGACGATGATCTGGTGATCAAAACCCACCCGTAAAGCAGTTGGGCCCATAGCCCGAAACTATTTGACAACACTAGCCAAACGGCACAAGATAATATATGTTCCCACTCGCGAAAGAACAATTGGACGAGATCCATCGTCACGCAGTGGAAGAATACCCTTTTGAATGCTGTGGCATCGTAGTAGGTAAGCCCGACCATAATGATGAGAACCGGGTCTACCCGTGCACGAATATTCAAAACAAGCTCCATGAAAAGGACCCCGAAAATTATGTCCGGGATGCCCGCACTGCGTATAATATAAGTGCCTTGGAGTTGCAAAAACTTTTGCGTGAGGCGGACTCAAAGGGTTTGATCTTCAAAGTTTTGTATCATTCTCATCCCGAACACGATGCCTATTTCTCGGAAGAAGATACGAGAATGGCATTGTTCGACGGGGAACCGCTTTACCCGGAAGCCAGCTATCTGGTGGTTTCCATTTATGACAAAAAAATCCGCGACCAGGCCCTGTTCAGCTGGAGTCCGGAAACAAAAACTTTCGAGCGAGTGCCGGGTTAAACCCAGGATTCGTTATCGCACATATTTCGAGGTAGTTTTTTTTATGGCTCTGCTCATCAATGAAGATTGCGTGAACTGTGGTGTCTGTGAACCCGAATGCCCCAACGAAGCGATTTCAGAAGGCGATGATATTTTTGTGATCGAATGGGAACGTTGCACCGAATGTGTCGGCTGGTATGAAGATGCTCAATGTGTAGAAGTCTGCCCCGTCGACTGCATTCCCAAAGACCCGGAACATGTAGAAACAAACGAACAACTGCTGGAAAAAAAAGAAACCCTGGTAAACGGCGGCTAGCCCCACTAGGCGTGGGGCCAACTAGCAACAACTTTATCTGGCGAGCAAAGAGTTAACTCGGCGCAATCAAGCCTTTGCCTTTTGAGCCCAGCATCACGCTGGCTAGGCGTGGGGCCAGTGTGACATCGCTTTGTTTGGCTAGCAGAAAATTAACTCGGCTCGATTAAGCTGTTACCTCCTCCTACCAAGGGGAACGAGGCGAGTCGTCGGTCATGCTGGACTATAAAACAGAGGACTCCATGAGAGAAGAAGTCGAAGAAGTGTTAGAGACTGTGCGGCCCATGCTCATTAAGGATGGCGGGAATGTTGAGCTGGTGGATATTGAAGACGGTGTAGTGAAAGTCCGGCTCGTGGGAGCCTGCGTTTCCTGCTCCAGTTCCACCATGACCCTGAAGATGGGCATTGAAAGAGCCCTGAAAAAAGCCATACCCATGGTACGCTGTGTTGAAGCGGTGGAATAGTTTTTTCCCGTTCAACAGACACCCGCTTTACGAAATACCCATCGAAGGGACAAGTTTTTTCTGCAACTTTAATCCTCGATCTCTTGCCATCCCGGACACGGACAGACATTTATGATCTTCATGAAAAAATCCGCATTATTTTTCTGCTTGGCATGGGCATTATTTTTTTCGACCCCCGCTTTGGCGCTCTCCGAAAAAACTATACCCGCACCGGATTTCACCCTCAAATCCCTCACGGGAGAGGAAGTCAGCCTCAACCAGCACAGGGGAAAATATGTTCTGGTGAATTTCTGGGCTACCTGGTGCGGCCCCTGTAAAATGGAAATGCCCTCACTGGAAACTTTATATCAGCGTTTTAAGTCCAGAAACTTTTCCCTGCTTGCCATATCCAACGATATGTTCGGAGCGCAGATTGTGGAGCCTTTTATCAAAGCCCATCATCTTTCCTTCCCCATCCTTCTTGACCCACAATTGCAGGCCAGCAACAAATTCAAGGTGGTCAGCCTTCCCACCACGTTTATGATTGACCCTGAAGGGAATATCCTTGGTGAGTTGAGAGGGGCAGAAGACTGGGCCAGCCCGGAAAACCTGCTGTATTTTGAAAACCTTTTGGAGAACTGAATACGTTATCCATGAGAAACTTTTTTTCCTTGTCCGCAAGAAACCCAGCCCATTCAATGAATTCATTCTTGTTTCCCTATGTAGTAAGAAAACTTGTCATTGCCCTGTTCAGCATTTTTATGCTCTCGCCGCATACGGGATGGGCGCAACAAGAACACGATTATTCTCTTGAAGGGGATATGGTCTATATTCCCCCTGGCCCTTTTGTATTTGGCACCGACAAAAAAGACGCATCCGCACTTTCCATGGGCATCCCGAAACCCTGGTACGCCGATGAGACTCCAGAGCAGAAAATTTTTCTCAAGGAATTTTATATTGACCGTTATGAAGTCACCTACAAACGCTATAAAAAATATGTCGATGCCCTGGATGCCGTGCCTCCCCTGAACTGGCAGGGTTCAAATTTTCCAGAGGGTAAGGACAACGAGCCGGTGACCCATGTCAGTTGGTATGACGCGGCAAACTTCTGCCAATGGGCGCAAAAGAAATTGCCAACAGAAAAACTATGGGAACGTGCCGCAAGAGGAAAAAAAGGCAATGAATATCCTTGGGGCAACACGTTCCAAGCCGGGTGGGCAAACCTTGCGACCCGAGCCGGCAGTAAAAATCAGCCCATGGCAGTCGGTTCTTTCGCCAAAAGCGCCAGCCCGGAAGGGGTTCACGACCTGATCGGCAATGTATGGGAATGGGTGGGTGATGATTATCAGCCTTACAAAGGGAGCACATACAAAAGCCAATATTATCAGGCCGGATTAAAAATTCTGCGCGGACATTCCTCCAGCGATATCGGGCATTTCCCCGGTGCCTCATACAGTCAAGCCATCAAGATGTTTGCCCGCAGCGGTTACCGGCAATACTCCAATGCCGATGACCCGGCACCGGATGTCGGGTTTCGCTGTGCCAGCACAACCCAGCCGTCTTTCATGAAAACGGGGACCGCCACATTTTCAAAAACTCAAAAAAGTTTCTCACTCACCAAGCCCTCTTTTTCCATTGCACCTGAGGCACCGGCAGTTGCTGAAATTAAAGACACACCCTTTACAAACCCTTTTCAACCCAAACCCAATCTGCCCGAGTCTGGAATCATAGCTCTGACTTTGCTGGCATTCATTGCGGGTGTGTTCAGTTTTTTGTCGCCTTGCACATTACCCATTCTCCCGGCTTATTTCGCAGTGACGGCACAATCTGACCGGGCGCGTATGGGTCGCATGTCCCTGGTTTTCTTTTTTGGGCTGGCAACCGTGTTTGTAGCGATGGGAGCCTCCGCCAGCGCTTTAGGCCAACTTCTCAGGGACTATATGTTCCAGATCACCCAGGTCGGGGGCGGCATCGTGGGAATATTCGGTGTCATGACCCTTTTCGGCAAAGGTTTTTCAGGGGCCACTTTTAAAGGCAGGCCGGCTTCCACTTATATCGGGTTTTTCCTGTTTGGTGCCACCTTCGCATTGGGCTGGACACCTTGTGTCGGGCCTATTCTTTCCAGTATTCTCATGCTCGCGGCTTCAGAAAAAACCGTTTTGCAGGGAATGAACCTGCTGTTCTTCTATGCAGTGGGGCTGGGGCTTCCTCTCATTGTAGTCGCCACAGTATGCGGCAACCTGCCCAAAGACGGTTTGTTCTGGACCCTGCTGCGAGGCAAAGGATGGGATATCACCGTGGCAGGAAAAACATTTTTTCTGCATACCACCAACCTGTTCAGCGGCATCCTGCTGATCGCTCTGGGCATCGTTCTGGCAACGGGTTATATGACTTATATCAATAGCCTCATCCCCATCGAAGTCCAGCTCTGGTTCAGTGATTTTGAGGAAGCCGTCTTACACTGGTTCAAATAGCGCCCGGTGAGCCACCGGGGGCAGATAGCGATGACTCTTTAAGCCGTGAAAACTCTTTGCTCGCCGACCGAGCTATTGCAAACGGGGTCCAGTGTCACGCGGGTGGATAAACCATTGAATACTAGAAACATTATTTGCTAGAATATGTGTAAGATGAGCTAGTTTCATTCGGAGGAATCATGAACTTGATATGCAAAGTCCTAGTTGTGTTGTTGTTGGCAGCCCTCCCGGCCTGTTCGGGGGTGGACTCGGTCACAAAAAAACGCTGGAGTAATTCCGAAAACACCATCGCGATCGTCGATATGACATCCAGAGATTTCCGTCTCATGGATGCAGGCTCCGGCCTGCAAGGAGCGATCGAAGAAAAACTCGAGTTCACCGGTTATGTTCTTGCCGGAAAAAATGCCCGCTATCAATTGAAATTTAAAGTGATGGAGTTTGATGAAGGCAATCGCATGGCCCGAATCGCGACCATGGGCATATCCGATTCCGCAAAAGCCGAACTCCGGGTAAAAGCCGCGTTGTATGACAGAGGTAGCATGGTCGGCGCATGGGAAGTCAACTCCTGGGTCTCGGGAGGAATCACCGGCGGCTCCGAAGAAAATCTTTTTGATTCTGCCGCAAGCGAAATCGCCGAGCACCTGAGGGGCGACTTTTAAGCCGGGCTCCTGCCCCATCTCTCAAGCATCTTTAGCGCAACGAAAACCCATAAAATTTAATTTCGCCTCCGGGTCCATCCAGTTGCGAAACCAGGTTGGCGAAAACCCAATAGTGAGATGGGTCTGCAATAATCCACCACGCACGACTTTGAATTTTTCTTCCTGCCCTGCGAGCACATAATCCTCGGCCACCCATTCCCAGACATTATGGCCCATGCCATAAATTCCATAAGGACTGATCCAGTCCAGCCTTTTATCCACCGGTTCCGGCATAAAACCTGAAAACCCGTTATTGGGGTGATCGACAAAAATTTTCCAGGGCCATTTGCGTCCATCCGTGCCCCGTGCCGCTTTCTCCCATTCGATTTCATTGGGCAGGCGCTTACCCTGGGCCTGGCAAACGGCCTCGGCCTCGGCATACGTCACAAACGCCACCGGCCAACGCCCTTTTTTCGGATTAAAAGAATGCTCCGGGCGCATTTTTTTATAAGCTTCATGGTCCATCTCGTAGCGGTCAATGAGGTACGCACCAGATGTCACCGGTTTTTCACCGTGGGTTCCCGGTCCCATAATAAATTCGCCTGCCGGGATATAAACCATCTCGTCAGGAACAATGACCCCCGCAGGAACTTCGACCGGGATCTGTTTTACGCTATAGGAATCGCAGGCAGACAGGAAAAGAAAGAATATAACCCAACCAGGCAAATCAAATCCCCCCAACCCCTGTGATACTTCACCTAAGCCTTCATGCCCGGCACGGGTACTTCGTAGAAGGGGGAGTTTCAATGGACCCCTCTTTTTAAAGAGGGGCTGGGGTG
>CAZEBI010000161.1:0-5750 GCA_964510355.1 uncultured Nitrospina sp.
AGGCAAAATTATTGTGGCGAAAAAATCTAACGGAACAAGAAATTTTTATCGGTTTATGATGCTGATCGGAGTGGGTGTGATCGGTGGTCTCGGCTATTCATTCATGAGCGCCGCACCGGATTTTAGAAAATCCGAATATCATCAGGCCACAACCCCGGCCCAGGACTGTATGGAATGTCATATCCAAGCTATGGAGAAAATCCCCATCATGCCGCACCGGCCCATGGGAACCTGCACCACCTGTCACACGCTCACAGATAAGCCGTTTTAAATGAAGAAATCCAAATTGGTTAAATTGCCAGCCGATTGAGCGACGACAACGCGCCACTGCATGGAGGAAGGAGCGAAAGAGGTTAGCAAGTAATACCGCACTTTAGTACCATTTTGGGACTGATACTTGATGTCTGGGTCGAAGAAAGGTTTGTTAAGTGGAAGGAAAAAGGTTTCCTGTAGTCGCAGCCAATAGCGGACGTTTATCACGATATTTTTGTGCGTCTTGGTGTGGGCCAACTGTGCCTCGATCTAACCGATCATTTGTTATAAATAGAATTGCCGGTTACAGTTTCCTGCTCTATTGGTTTGTGCTCCCGACAAATTAATTCGGTGTCTTTCTGGCTTAAGCCTTCCTGGGTCAATTCACAGAAAAATTTATTTTCTCCTTTTTTTGAATTAAAACGGCAGGTTCCACAAAGTCCAAAAGCTTTCATTCCATTCATTTTCTGCATTTCCGATAAAAGCTGTTTTAATCCTTCTACTAGACTGTTTTGCTGTTGCTCATCCAATCCTTCCCAAGTATCTCGCATTGACGGCGAAGGAATAGCTTTCCTCAATAATTTGCGCCCTGCCGAAGTCACAACTAAATGAACTACTCGACCGTCCTTTTTATCTGGAATTTTTTGAATTAATTCATTGGATTCTAAAACGGTCAAGGTCTGAGACACTGTCCCTTTTGTTAAGCCTAAGTATTCTGTCACCCCTTGAGGAGTATTAGAATAACGATTGGAGTGACTTATGTAATTTAAGGCATTTAATTGAACAGGTTGCAGATTCAAATCAGCCCCTACCATTCTGGTTTCCGAACTCACCAAACAGGATATTCTCTCTATATATTCATATAGCAGTCTTGAATTCATAAACATATTGTATCGGTTCGAAATTAGTTTGACAAATATTATTTTTAAAGCTATTGTATAATTAATATCGACTCGATACTAATTAAATTCTATCAACCGAGAGGACAAATAAAATGAAAAACTATCTTTTAATTTCAACGCTTACCGTATTTGCTCTTTTTTCGAATCAAGCCTTTGCAGACAATTCCACCGTTGAATACCCTGAAGGGTACCGAAGCTGGACACATGTCAAATCCATGCTTATCGAGCCTGGGCATCCTTTGGAGAACCCGTTTCAAGGCATCCACCATCTTTATGGAAATGATAAAGCAATAAATGGGTATAAAACCGGAGATTTTCCTGATGGTTCCGTCATAGTTTTCGATCTATTGGGCTACAGCCAAAAGGGACATGCCATCCAGGAAGGGAAAAGAAAACTTGTAGGTGTAATGGTCAAAAATAGTAACAACTATAAATCCACAGGGGGATGGGGGTTCGAGGGTTTTTCTGGAAATAGCAAAAGTAAACGACTAGTAGGCGATGGCGGCAAGAGTTGTTTTCTCTGCCACACCTCCCAGAAAAAAAATGGCTTTGTTTTTTCCAAAATAAGAAATTAACTGCTGAACAATTTAAAAGATAAATTGGAATCTGTTTATACTTTTAATTTCTAAGCAAGCTTTTTAGGGAACGCTTTATGACCTTGCACAAGGTACTCGAGAAATTGAGCTTAAAGTAGCAAGCTCTGATCATGATGTTTTGCTGCTTCGGCCAAAATAAAAATTGAGGTTAAATAATTAAAAATTCTAATTTGAAAAATAATTATTTAATGATAACCGCTATGGAACTTATTTGTTTTTATATTTTCAAGGAGAAGCTCGATGCCAAATGAAAAAGAAATAGGGAGGATTGCTTCCCTTTGGAGGTATCCTGTCAAATCAATGATTGGTGAATCTTTACCTTCTGTAAGAGTAGAAGATAAAGGTTTATCGGGGGATCGTAGCTATGCATTGATTGATAAGGCTACTGGAAAGGTCGTTACGGCTAAAAATCCGAGAAAATGGCCAACGATTTTCGGTTTTAGCGCCACCATAAGTGAGTCATCAAGCTCCAGTAATAATATACCTCCTGTCCGCATTAGGCTGGCTGATGGTTCTTTGGTGACTAGCGATCAAAAGAACATAAATCAAATTCTCTCAAAAGCTCTTAAGCATGAGGTGATTCTGGCAGTTACAAATGGTTTTGATACTGTCGGCGTACATTCACCTTTACCCGGCTCTTGGACTGCCAGCTCAGAAGAATATTGGCCAGATATGGTGGAACGCGAGAAGCGAGACACGGTAACTAATTTTGAGCTTCCAATTGGGACATTTTTTGATGATGCAAAACTACATCTTCTGACCACGGCGACAATTGCAAAGCTTAGTGACTGTTATCCAAAAGGAGATTTCAAAGTTCAGCGTTTTCGTCCTAACATTGTTGTTGAATCTTTTAGGGGAAAATTGTCTTTTACAGAAAATAACTGGGTAGATCACACAGTATTTATTGGAGACCAAGTTCGCCTTAAAATTGAAAAACCTTGCCCTCGCTGCGTGATGATCACCCTGCCTCAAGGAGGTATCCCTAAGGACATTGGTGTTTTGCGAACAGCAGTGAAGCATAACCAAGGCAATGTTGGTGTATACGCTTCAGTTCTACAAAGCGGCCTGATTCGGTCTGGAGACAAGGTCAGAATTGGTGAGTCGTCTCGGGATCGAACCGAGGGCCTGTTGAAATAAGAGTCAGATGCTGAGAACCAGCCTGAATAGCGGGACACGGGAATAAAGAGAGAAAAACTCTCGGTGGACATCGGAAAGTTCAATATTGAGATGCGCTCCCGGCTTTAAGCCCAATGCCTTGAGCCCGGTAACAGGCCGTCCATCGGCAAACACATCCGACACCAAAATATCATGATAGGTCAGTTGATCATTTTCCAGCCGGATGGCTATGCGGGAGCGGGCAAAATCGAATTTCTGAAAATACTTGGCTTCAATAGCCTTGTTGATCGCTCTAAAACGCGCCGGATCAAGCAATAAATCCACATCCACTCCACCGATTCGGCTGGAACGTGCCGCAGTAATACTGATCAGACTTTTGTGGCTGTCTCTTGCCGCAGAAGGCAAAATCGGAATTTGAAATCCGGCGACAAAATAAGATTCCATCCCCACCTGTTCACAGGGAAGAATTTCAAACTTTTGGAAATGACTCGCAAGAACCGAGGCAAAAAACCAGCGGTCACTCTGGCAATGACTCATGGAACCCACTTCCAGCTTGATGGTTCCTCTACCTACCACCCCGGTTTCCTGGCTCAGGGCAACCCGGCTTATATCCCCAATATTGACCTTTGAAGACAAGTCGAGCTTGCAGGCGCTCAAGGATAGAATACATAAAATGGAAAAAAACAGATATCTTTTCATTTTCGTAAAAAATCACAGGGTTTTTCAAACAGGAGTTATCCCGTTTAAAAGGCGGGATAACTACAAATGCAGTAATGCGGGTTTCCCTACAGGATAAACATTAAAACCTATCTCGTAGAGAGCCCTATGGTCCAGCTGATTGCGACCATCAAAAATAAAAGCGGGTTTTTCCATCTTATCAAAAATTTTCTGGTAGTCCAACTCCTTGTATAAGGACCATTCGGTGATCAACGCGATTGCGTGTGCCCCCTGGGCGGCTTGGTAGGGGTCATCAACAAAGTCCATCTCTCCGTCTATACCCGCTAAATCTTTTTTGGCATTGGGCAATGCATGCGGATCGGTAATCTGTAGACAAGCCTTTTCCTCAAGAAGCCGCTTGCAAATATAAATCGCCGGCGCATCCCGGGTGTCCCCCGTATTCGGTTTGAATGCGAAACCAAAAACCGCCAGCTTCTTTCCAACCAGCGTATTGAACAACGCCTGTAGAATTCGTTTCACATACCGTTCCATCTGGTAATCATTGAGAGATACGACCTGCTCCCAAAAGGCGGCAATTTCATTCAACTGATAATGTTCACACAGGTATACCAGGTTCAAGATATCCTTGCGAAAGCAAGACCCGCCAAACCCCGGCCCGGCATTTAAAAATTTGGAACCTATACGGGAATCCATTCCTATGGCTCGGGAAACTTCCGTCACGTCAGCTTCCGTCTCTTCGCAAAGAGAAGCGATCGTATTAATGGAAGAAATCCTTTGTGCGAGAAAAGCATTGGCCACAAGTTTTGAGAGTTCACTGCTCCACAGATTGGTCGTGATCAGGTGTTCCCTTGGAACCCAATGCAGGTAAATATCCATCAAAACGTCACGGGCCGTACGCCCGGAAGGAGTATCTTTTGAGCCGATCAAAACACGGTCTGGCGCTTCCATGTCCTCGATCCCGGTGCCCTCCGCCATGAATTCGGGATTCGATAAAATTTCGAACTGGACAGAACTATCGCCGGAATGAAGAATGGTCGCCAAAGTTTCTGAGGCCCGGACAGGAATCGTGCTTTTTTCCACAACGATTTTATTGGATCGGGCATTTTTCTTTATGCGTCTTGCTGTCTGCTCAATAAATTGCAGGTCAACGGCTTTGCCCGCCCCTTCACCAAATGTTTTGGTCGGTGTGTTGACCGCGACAAAAATGATATCCGCCTCGTCGATACATCGGTCGATCTCTGTCGAGAAAAACAGGTTTTTCCCACGATTCGCCTGCACCCTCTCCAGCAGACCAGGTTCGAATATAGGCAGATTGTCCGAATTCCAGGCATTGATTCTTTCCTCGGAAATATCAACGACCGTCACCTTATACTCGGGGCATTTATGGGCAATAATGGTCATGGTCGGTCCTCCGACATAACCCGCACCGATACACAAAATATTCTTTTTAAAATTTTTAGATGTCATCAGAGGCTTTTCGGTAAAAGGGGAAGCCAGCTTGAATAAAAAAAGGCCTGGCCCTGAAGGGACCAGGCCTTTTTATCAGAAATTACAAAAAACACTACTTATAGTTAAAGGTTTTTTTCTTGCTGTTATAAGGCTTTGTGCCTTTTTTAAACTTGAGTTTACCTTTATCATTAATTTTAAAGTCTTCGATCACCAGCGGTGTTTTCTCCGTCTGGCCAACTTCTTTCGCACGATCATCTTTTTTCTCCAGCTTCTGGTCCATGTTGTCCTCGTTCCAGTACTCCGCAATCTGGTGGACTTTCAACTTTCTTTCTTCAAAGTTGAACTTGTACTTGTCATGAACCTCGGGTAGAAAAGGAGTATTTTTATGCGTATGGCACCGAGTGCAGACATTGGCATAATCCCACCGCTGACCATATTGTTCCGTTTCTGCTTTGACAAAATTCCCCTTCGAGGCTTTCATCACGGCACGGAATTGGGAACCCCCGGCAACCGAGTGGCACATTTCACAACCTACCTGCTCCTTATTCGGCTCTTCCGGGTCGATTTTAGTACTGGTATCTTTACCTTTTTTATTCTTGCTCCCTGCCGGTTTGAATCCCCCTCTTTGACCATAGCCTGTTGTATGACACCGTAAACAAAGGGGAGTCGTGGTGTAATCTTTTTCAGGGTCCAGTTTAACCCGTTCCTTGGCCTCCTTACGAGCACCTGGTTTTAATAAACTAAATGTGTCGCCATG
>CAZEBI010000162.1:0-5000 GCA_964510355.1 uncultured Nitrospina sp.
AAATAAAAGTAGGTGCACAGAAAAGGTCTGTTATCGGCGGCGGATATTTTTGGTTTGCACCTTTTAAGAAAATATACCACAAGAGGGAATTGTGTGGGGAGGGAGAACTACGAGATTCTTCGGGAGCCTCAGGATGACAATAAAAGTTAAGTCACCCCAGACCCGTGATGTTTCTTCACTTGTCTCGTGCCCCGAAGCGGGTACTTTAAAAAGAGAGGGAGTAAAACACTGCCCCTGCGGTTAGCAGTTATTCATCCAGCCAGAGGGTGAACCAGCTGGAGATGGATTTTTTGTTGCCGGTTTCTTCGTGGTATCCGTCCCAGATATTGAAGGCGATGGGGATGGGTTTTCCGGTTCGGAACTCGATATCGCCTTCATCTTCTTTCAGTGTGCGTTTTAAAATCACCGAATATCTTCCGTAGCTGAAACGGCTTTTGGTGTGGACGGTCGATTTTTCCTCGTGTGCCCAGCCGTCTAATCCGTTGGCGTGTATTTCTATGGCCTTATCTGTGGCGGTGGTCCATTTCCAAATGTTAACGGGATGATCGGCATCGCCATTGAGAAAATAAGGTTTCTGCGGCGCATCCAGATGGACCGGGAACTGCACCGCGATGGCATCCGGATATTCGGGCATGACAGGTTCCAGGGGTTCATCGGCTTCTTGGCCTTGCAGATGTTCTGGTAGAGGTGCGGGCGGCGACTCTTTAACTTCTGTGAACTTTTTTAATGTCGGGTCGAGGGAGGGGTCGTCCCAATGAATATACAGGGCAATTTCTTTGCTGTTGTGTACTGCCCGTACAATCAGGTTACGAACCGTTGGGAAATAGGATTTTGGCCTTGTCTGCAACTGGCCTCCCAGAGGAACGAAGCTGGCTTGCGCGTCTTTCCATACCGGAGCATTAAAGTCGTCTGAAATTTCTCCCTGTATTTTTTTAGCATGAATAGGGCTTTGCATTTTGGGCTGGGTGGGTGGCGGCAGGGTGCTGACGAAGTTGACGATGTCCCAAATTTGTTTGTCTTTAAAAACTCTGGGTGAAAACTTGGGCATAGCGGTTGTGGACAGACCGGTGCGCAAGGTTTTGAATAGATCCTTGCGCGAGTTGCCGCGCCGAAAAGTCCACGGCTGGCTCAGGTTTCTCGGCCAGATGGCATTGGACGAATAATCTATGATGCGCTGGGTGGTCACTCCATCTCCGCGTCCTTCAACACCATGACAGCCGGAGCAATTGGCCATGAACAGTTTTTTGCCGCGCGCCAGACTTTCCGGTGATAAGGCTGGAGGTTTGCCCACCTTGATAATTTTATGGGATTTGCCTCTCTTTTTGAATTTCTCGAATTTTTTCGACAGGGATTTGACGTAGATCACCAGGCTTTTGCGGTCATTTTTGGGAAGATGCCTCCAGCCGGGCATGGTGGTTCCCCGCATCCCGTTGTTGATGGCATGGAGTAAATCCTCATCGGTTGGAATTTTTCCAAAGGAAGTGGAACGGATTTTGATATGGCCTTTGGTCAGGTTTCTCGGTTGCGGCATCGAGTAGTCAGCGGATGGGCCATCCCCTTTACCCTTGTCCCCGTGGCAATAGGCGCATTTTTCCAGGTAAACCTGTTTACCTTTTTCCAGGGAAGGGGGTTCTTGTTTGCCGGGTTTGGCATGCCATTGTCTTGCGGTTGCGTAAATATAAGTGATGATTTTCCAAACGTCTTTTGTGCTCAGGCTATCTTCCCAGGCGGGCATGGCAGAGTCCCAAGGCTCGTATTTTTCCGGGAGCCCCTGGCCTCCTTTCATGATACGCCAGAAGGTGTAAGCCTGGGGTCGAGACAGGATCGAGTCGAGACGGGTGAAATCTGCAGGCGGTGGAAAAAAACTTTTTCCAAACAATCCATTTCCGTCGAGCAGATCGCCGTGACAGAAAAAACAATGTTTTGTATATAAGACACCCCCACTGTTAATGGTCTTGGGGTCTTTTTTATTATAAGGGTTGCTCAGGTTTTTAAGAGCGAGCTGTTTGCCTTTGAGGGCAAAGGTTTTGGGCACATCCTCAGAAGGAGGGGCAGTGAACCCCCATGCGGCAGATGCGGTATATAAGAGCAACAGTTGAAAGAGCCAATAACAGGATTTTTTCAATGGCCTAGCGCCCCAATTCTTTTCCTTTTGCAGTTCCTGGAACGACCGCATCCTTTTTTATTCTTCCGGATTTGATGGTTTCATAAAAAGGTCGAACAACCCGATCCGCATCAAATATGAAACTCAGGTCAACCGTTTCACCTGCAACGATTGTGATTTTCCTTTTCTGCTGTTTCATCAAATAATGCCAGGCGTTGACGACATATTCTCCCGGCGGGATATCTCCGATATTGAAGTTTCCATCCAGGTCGGTTTTGAAATAATAAGGGTTTTGTATCCGGTAACCCCAGGTCTGCATGAACTCGTGCATCCCACAAATCATCTGCATGATCTTGTATTTTTTTCTGAACGTGACGGTTCCATCAGAAACCTCTTCCGCTGGGATGGGGATATTCAGCAGGATTTTGCCTCTTTCTTTTTGATAGACCTGGCTGTTATGCATGACCGCATCGAGATTGTCTACCTTGAAAGCTTCTCCTTGTCGAATGACATGGACATCTGGAAAAAATTTACAGTTTTCAGAAAGAATGACTATAGGTTCTTTGTTGAAGGGCTTTCCCGCTTCGACATGCTCCAGAGTGATGATTACATCCTTGAGCCCTCCATCCGGCGAAACTTTAAAATCATCAAGAATCCGGTTCATTTCGTCATCGGTATCTATCTCCGCACACATATCAATATTGGGAAACAAAACCAGATGGTAAGTCCGGGGGAAGGGCATTTTGCCGATCATTTTGGCATTGCCTTTTATTGTGCCTCCATTCTGCACATTAATTTCCTGATAAGCATAAGCCGGAAGTGAGAAAGTTAACAAGGTGGCCAGTGCAACCAATATTTTGGGGAGGAACAATGTTTTTTTCATTCTTAAAACCCTCGTATCAAAAGTTAGCAACGGGGACGGATCGTTGGTTTTCAGTTTTTCAATGGGTTTATAAATTTGACCGCCTGCTTTATATCACCTAACCCACTGAAAAAAAGACATTCCCAAGGTCATACTGCAACAAACAAGCTTTTGTGCGCAAAAATCATTATTGGGGGACTAAAAGCTCGCATCTCAGGGCAAAGCCTAGGAGAATTAAAGGATTACCCCTGTTTTTTAGTATAAAATCTGTACCAAGTCAAGAGGGAGTTTTAGCTCTGAATTCAGGCTTTTCTGCGACCCTTTGAAATCCCTTTTAAATTAGTTTTCCCTGCTTTAAAATGGGTTTGAGGCAGAAACTGTCCTCCTTTAAGAGGCGGTTTCCTAATAAAATATTCCATAAAATGGAGGTGTCATGCGAAAAATATTCCTGTCGTTGGTTTTCACGCTCTTAGGGGCGTTTCCTGTGTTTGCGGGGGCACCTTCACCTGGGGAGCAGGCCCCTGAATTTTCTTTAAAGTCCATGGCTGGAAAACAGGTGGCTTTGTCGGACTTTAAAGGCAAGGTGGTTTTGATCGGCATGTTCCATATCTGTGTTCCCTGTATGAATCAGGCTATGGAATTTAATAAGGTGAGAGACAGCTTGAGTGCGGAGCAAGTGGTAATATTGGGGATCAATACCAATGGTGACTCCAAAGAGGCTGTTGCGGCTTACCTCGATAAGTTTCCGCAGAAGGTGCGCTTTCCTTATTTGATTGATCCGGGGAAAGGGGTTTACCATTCTTATTTACAAAGGGACATGCCAACCGTTCTTATTATTGATCAAAAGGGTATTCTAAATGCCCGGACTTCAGCGGTCAGCGCCGATCAATTGGTGCCATACCTTAAAAAAATGCTTTAATGGGAATCATCAAATAGTTTCATCTTCTGCTGTGGATGACCAATAATGTTTTTTTTATCTAAATACAACTCAATATTAGCCAGGGCTCTACTTGTGCTCTTGTTTTTTTCTGCACCCGTACGGGCTGGGGAAAATTCCGAAAAGGGCTGGGTGGTTCAATTGAGTTCGTTTCGTGAACAGAAGAATGCCGAGCGCTTTGTCTCTCGCATCAAGAAGAAAGGTTACACTCCTTTTGTGGTGCGGACAGAAGATTCCAAATGGTATAAGATTCGTATCGGGCCATACCCCTCCAAGGCAGAGGCCCGGCAGGTTGTTCGGGATCTGAAAAAAAACCAGGGGCTTTCTGCTATGGTGGTTTTTTCGCGCCTTCCCAATTTGGAAGACCCCGGAGACTCCATTGATATCGTGGTTTCCCAACTCCTGATTTGGGTGAAAGCCTGGGAGGGGAGGGAGGTCAATGCCTACCTGTCGTTTTATTCGAAAAACTTTGAAGATCCCAAAAAATCCCGCAAAGAATGGGAAGTGCGCCGCCGCCTGGCTTTGAGCCAGAACGCAAGCATCACCATTGAGGTCAGTGATATTGAGATGAAACAAAATGATGAAACCATAGAAATGTCATTTATCCAGAATTTTAAATCCGACCGGGTTTCCGATACAGGCCGCAAGGAGTTGACCTGGAAAAACGAAGGCAAACGCTGGAAAATAATAAAAGAAATCTGGAAACCTATTTAAAAGTCTGATCCCAATTTTTCAATTTTAGACCGAACACCCGACCGCCTATTTTAAAAATACACCGAATTCATTTGCGTATATCAAAACACAGTTTGTTATTGCTGGTGTTTTTCTTCTCTTGCAATTCGGCTTTGTGGGCGTTTGATGCGAGTTTTGAGGGCCGGCTGGTCGTAGGCAGTAGTTTTGTTGACAGCCCTTCCTTTCACAAAGATTTTGATAGTGTGTTCGAGTTGCGCCTGGGTGTGCTGGGCAATATCGCTGAAAAAGGCGATTGGGTTCTTGATTATGAGTTGTCTGGCGATGTGGAGCTGGTCGATGGCCCCAGTGTGCAGTCTCGGTTGCGCCAGAAAACAGATGTGGATTTTTTTCGCGCATGGCTGCGT
>CAZEBI010000162.1:5022-5737 GCA_964510355.1 uncultured Nitrospina sp.
TAATGGAGAATTTAAAGTCAGGGGTGGGCGGCAACAAATTCTTTTTGGTTCGGGAGTCATATATAGGCCACTGGGGTTTTTTGATACCCGGGATGTGAGCGGCGTTGTTCCTCTGACCCGTGGGGTAGATGGTGTGCGGGTTACCCGGTTCGTATCGGAGACATCTCTTGTCGAAGGATGGGTGATTCCGGCAAAAAGAGAAGGGGCCCTGATTTTTGGGGTGCGTGGGGAGATGTTGCTGGAGGCTATCGAGGTGGGAGCGGTGTTGCAGTATCACCCGAAATCTGACTTGGAGGGCTTGCCCGATTTCGATCAGGAAATGGTGCAGGTGGGCTACCACTTAGCCGGAGAAAAGGGCATTGGCTTCTGGAATGAAAGTCGGCTGGATGTTGAAATGCAGCCTTCTGCTCCGATTCGCTTCGATACGGTATTGGGGGTGGACTACACATTTGATATCGGCGAGGGTCTGCATGTTCTGGCGGAATATTTTTTCACCACCCGGCAAAAGGGTTTCAGTCTCTCTGACTTGAAGGGGCAACGAACCATTCAGCAGATTGGTGTTTCGATGGACCAGCCGGTGGGAATTGATATCCGCTGGCAAGTGTTCGGGCTTTATGATCTGCGCGATGAAAGTTTTCAACTCGTACCCCAAATTGAATACGCGCTGACCGACACTTTGTTTCTCTATCTTCACGGACGGGTGGGAGGCACTTTA
>CAZEBI010000163.1:0-5684 GCA_964510355.1 uncultured Nitrospina sp.
ATGAGTTCTTTCTACCGCATCAAGGATGGCAGAATCCAGCAGATCAACCGGCAAACACCGCGCATGTCTTTTTCCATCAATATTGAAGAGAGCCGAAAAAATCAGGACGGAAAATTCCTGACGCATAAATACTCGGTGTTCTATTTCAATGCGGAAAACAAGGGCTTGAAAGATGTGGAAAGTTATACCGATGACTACACCCGGGTGGGCGCGGCTGATTTACCGCAACTGCGTCGCATCATCAACTGCGAAGAAGGCGCAGTCTGCGTTTCAACCATGACGCTCAGTAACCATAAGCTTCTCTGATCACGATTTCTGTATAGGTTGGCACGGGTGAGTTTTCATCCGTGCCGACCTTCCTTCCTTAAAGCCGCAACGCCTGTTCAAACTGCAACCCCCCTCAGTCCCCCCTTGTCAGGGGGGAAGCCCCGTCAATTTATTTTTGGAAAAGGTAACTTATAGATTACTATGGCCGTAGCCAATTTTAATCTATGGGGAAATTATGTTTGATGACGAGTTTATAGAAAACCTGCCTGAAAATAATTGGGAAGCCTTAGAGCTTATTCGAGATCGTTTTAGAAGTTGGAATAGTAAAATAGATTACAGGAAAAGAAGCTCTCACTACCATGTGTATATGAATGCCTATGCATTTTTAAATGCCTTCCTTGAAAAGGTTAACTTCAATGGAAAGATGCCCTAATTGCTTACAGAAAAAAGCCGGAAGGATCAAATAGAACATGTTCTGATAGTTTTTGCTGACCCCGAGGGAACTTTTTTTAAAGAATTTGAGGTTAGCTTATTCGAGGAAGCTAAAGAAAAATTTGCTACTAAACTTGGAGCAGGTTTTGTCTATGAATTTTCTGAAGGAGACCTTAGTAAAGTTCAAACAAGCATCAATGAACTGAGAGATTTAATTTCTGACTCTGAAATCATTGAGGATAACCACAAGCAACGCTTGCTCAAACGATTGGAGCGTCTACAGAGCGAATTACATAAAAAAATGTCCGACCTGGACCGCTTATGGGGTTTCTTTGGAGAAGCTGGTGTTATTTTGGGAAAACTAGGGAAAGATGCAAAACCTTTCACCGATAGGATTTTGGATATAATTAAAATAACTACGAATACACAGGCGCGGGCGGAAGAACTGGAAAGCGGAGTTCCCAACCCCTTCCTCAAAGAAAATAACGACGAATAAGAAATAATCTTCCCCCCTGACAAGGGGGGACTGAGGGGGGTTAAAGAAGTTGCAATATATTCCCTATAATCAGTCCCTGACAAAAAAAGCCCGTGCAAACCGCAAAACCCGCAGAACAAAAATTGTGGTTGGAGATTTTTCAGGGCAAGAGATTTCAGGGTTTGAAATTTACCCGCCAAAAACCGTTAGACGAATACATCGTAGATTTTTATTGTAGGGAATATATGCTGGCGGTTGAGATCGATGGCGACAGCCATGGGAAACAGGAAGAATACGATCAGAAGCGCACCGAACGGCTCAGGGCATTAGGTGTTACGGTTGTTCGTTTTACCAACACAGAGGTGATGACGAATATTGCCGGTATTTATGAAGGTTTGATAAGGAAAGTTTCTGGTTTAAAGCAACCCCCTCAATCCCCCTTGTCAGGGGGAGGCTCATCCAAAACCCAATTCCCCCCTGATAAGGGGGGCTAGGGGGGTTAAACAGTATATGCCGACAGAGCTCAACGTGACGCATCCTTCACCTGTTCGCCATTTCCCACGGAACTTCCAATGATAGAATTTTGCACGGTCGCGCCGGTGCCGATAGTCACGCCCTGCCAGAGTATGGAATTTTCGATCACCGCGCCGGAACGGATTCGGCATCCGTCCCCCAGTACCGCATAGGGGCCGACCTGCGAGTCTCTGGCGATTTCACATTCTTTGCCGATATGTACGGGCGGCACGATGAGCGGCCTTTCCGGCGTTCTTGAGGTTTTTATTTTCAGCATCAGTTTGCTATCCAGTGCATCGGCTTGTGCCTGGATATAAGTTTCGCGTGTGCCCATGTCGATCCAGTATTTTTTATGCAGGGTTCCATGAACGGGGAGTCCTTCTTCAATCATCGCCGGGAACACATCTTCTGTCGTGCCAAAAAATTTTCCCGGAGGGATGCGGGAAAATATCTCCGGCTCCATGATCTGGATACCGGTGAACATGACCCGCCGGGTTGTTGTGGGCGGGTTTTTAATCGAGGCATTCACAAAACGCGTGATGCGGCCGTCATCGGCCAGTTCAATCGGCTTATATTTTTCAGGGTCAGCATCTTGCCGCACCACCAGTGTCAGGCAGGATTTTTTTTCTTTATGAAAATTGAGAACGTCAGCCAGATTAATATCTGCGAGCACGTCGCTGTTCATCACCAGAAATGTTTCTTTTTCCAGAAAGTGCTGCGCTTTTTTGAGCCCTCCTGCGGTCCCTAAAATTTCTTCTTCCCGGGAAAACTGCAGGCGTACGCCAAAATCTTTGCCGTCGCCAAAATATTCGACAATCTTGTCAGGCAGGTGATGCACATTGACGATGATGTCCCGGATGCCTTGAGAGCTCAGAAAGTTCAGCGTGTGTTCGAGAAGAGGCCGGTTCAATACCGGGAACATGGGTTTGGGAAGGCTGAGAGTCAGGGGTTTAAGGCGAGTGCCGAAACCGGCCGCCAGGATCATAGCTTTCATTTTTTTTGTGCCAGAGCTTTGAGCGACTCGGTGAAGGGGGGCTTGGCGATGCCCTCTTCGGTGATGATGGCCGTGACCAGTTTGTTGGGGGTGATATCAAATGCGGGGTGCGCCACCTCAATGCCTGCGGGTGCAATTCTTTTGTTGTTGATGTTCACCACTTCTTCGGCGGAGCGTTCTTCAATGGGGATTTCATCGCCGGATGCCAGGGAAAGGTCCAAAGTCGAGATGGGCGCGGCGACATAAAACGGAATATTATTTTCTTTAGCCAGCACCGCAACCATATAGGTGCCTATTTTGTTGGCGATATCGCCATTTCCCGCAATGCGGTCGGCCCCGACAACGACCAGGTCGATTTCCTGGTTTTTCATAAAAAACCCGCACATGCTATCGGTGATCAGCTTGACGGGAATATTGTCTTCTTTGAGTTCCCAGGCGGTCAATCTTGCACCTTGCAAAAAAGGCCGGGTTTCGTTCGCCAGTACGCGGATTTTTTTCCCCGCATTGACCGATGCCCGAATCACTCCCAATGCTGTCCCAAACCCTGCTGTTGCCAAGGCTCCTGCGTTGCAATGGGTCAAAATCACATTACCGCTTTCAACCAGAGTCTGTCCGTGTTGACCCATGGCCTTGTTGATGCTGATATCCTCGGTCAGGATGGTGAGCGCTTCTTGTTTCAGCCGGGCTTTCAATTCAGAGATGGGAAGATTTTTGGCCTCTTTTGCAACCTGTTTCATCCTGTTGATCGCCCAGGCGAGATTCACCGCAGTAGGTCGGGATTTTCCAAGCTTGTCGCATTGTTTTTCCAGAGCGCTGTAAAAGTCATCGAAGTTCGTCGCTGTGATCGCATCGGCTCCAAGGCTGACACCCATGGCGGCGGCGACACCGATTGCGGGGGCTCCCCGGATGATCATGGTTTTAATGGCCTCTCCAACCTGGTCAATGGTTTTGCAGTCAACAAAAACGGTTTCTAACGGAAGGCGAGTCTGGTCGATCATCCTCACCACTCCGTCTACATATTCTATTGTTTTGATCATGATTGGCGTTCTTTAAAAAAGGTTAGGAATTTTAGCGGTTAATTTGTCGCGAAAAACGGATGCATCCATTTCACTGATTTCGATGATTTTATTTTTACTGCTGGCACCTGAGACAATACGGACCCTGGAGGGGCTCACCTTGAGCCACTTGGCCAGGAATTTGATGCAGGTTTTATTGGCGGCCCCGTCCACCGGTGGTGAGGTCAATCGAATTTTTAAGGAATTGTTGTAAACCCCTGAAATTTCATTCTGGGATGACCGGGGTTGAATGACGGCTGAAAACCGGATGCCATTTTCGCAAGCGCTGATCTTAAACCGAGTTTCCGGCATTGCTGCTTCCCGCTTTAAATTTACTCAAATGCTCCATCGCCGTAGCCCGGATATTATCTGCCAACTGCTGTTTTTGTTCCTGTAATTTTTGGATCTCTATTTTCAGGGAATCCAATTCTATCTCGGCATCGGCCTTATATTTTTCGGCATGTTGTTTTGCGACGTTGATGATCTTTTTTGCTTTTTCTTTCAATGCTTCAGGGGTCAGTTGCGAAAACGGGTTATTGCCATTTGTCTGCTTGGCATTGGTTTTTTCCATTTCCTGAATCAGCAGATCTTTTTCTTCTAGCTCTTTTCGCAGTGCCTGCAACTCTTCTTCAACCTCTGGCGGGGTCACAGGTTCTTGTAGGGTGAGTTCGTCTCGTTTTTGCTCAAGTTCATTGATTTCCTCATTTTTCAAACCGACCTGCTGATCCTTTTCCTTGAGGTCTTCGGCCATGGCTTTAAAATCATCGGCCACAAGGTGAAGGAACGTGTCCACTTCCTGCTTGTTATAACCACGGAACTTGTCGTGGAAGCATTGCTCTAGAATATCAAGATAAGTCAGGCGCATGACGGATTACTGTAGTCTTAAGGCCAGGGTTCCCAATGTCTGGACCACAAAACTTTGAAGGAAAACAATTGCCAACAAGACAATGATCGGTGCAAAATCAATTCCTATGCTGGACATGGGAACCCACTGCCGCACTCGATGCAACACCGGTTCTGTGATACTGTATAAAAACTGAACGATGGGGTTATGCGGGTCCGGGTTCACCCAGGACAACAGGGCGCGGATGATGATGATCCACATATAAAGCTGTAAAACAATATTCAGAACCTGAGCGGTTGCTTGTAGTAAATTTCCTAGAATAAACACGAGATATGGGGTGTAGGTTTTTCCACATGGGAAAAAATGATTGCTAAGCTGACTCCTAAAATATCTGAAAACTCCTTTAATGTCAATGAGAAGAGCCTCTTATCGTGAGGCTCTCATGAGAATGAATCGAGCTTATGAAGCGGACAAAAGTTAAAGACCTTCTGGCGGGTGAACCGAGTGAGGAGGTATTGCTCAAGGGATGGCTGAAAACCCGGCGGGACTCCAAGGGCGGGTTTTCCTTTCTGGAAATCAATGATGGTTCCTGTCTGGCTAATATTCAGGTGGTGGTGGAACACGCTCTTGCCGACTATGTTTCCATCGAGAATCAATTGACCACTGGCAGTTGTGTTTCGGTTCGCGGGCAGTTGGTGGCTTCCGAAGGCAAAGGCCAGTCCATGGAAATCCAGGCCACGGCTATCCAGATTTATGGCCCTGCTCCTGTTGATTACCCCTTGCAAAAAAAACGACACTCCTTCGAATTTTTGCGTGAGATCGCCCATCTTCGTCCGCGCACCAATACCTTTGGTGCGGTCATGCGGGTGCGCAACCGGCTGGCTTTTTCTATTCACCGATTTTTTCAGGAGAAGAGTTTCATTTACCTGAACACGCCTATCGTGACCACCAGCGATTGCGAAGGGGCGGGGGAAATGTTTCAGGTGACGACACTGGACCTATCGAACCCGCCGCGTGTAGGTGGGGATGGGGCTGGGAGTGGAAAAATTGATTTTTCCCAGGATTTTTTTGCGGGGAATTGTGACCTCGGTTGAATCTTCATGG